>DASQJU010000102.1:0-11897 GCA_035630915.1 Allosphingosinicella sp. | reverse complement strand
ACGGCGGCGGGCAAGGTGACCAAGTTTCGGAATCCATAAGAAAAATGGCGTCGTTGAGTGTTTGTGTACAGCGGCTGTGCTAGGTCCGTCCCAGCATCTCCCTCCACCTGAAGGTTCCGAATGTCCGACCTCGTCCCGATCCTCGATCTCATCGCCTACGGGACGATTGGCGCCTTCTTGCTGGCCTTGCTCGAGCGGCTGGTGCCGGTGGTGCCGTCCTACGGCCTGTTCATCTTCCTCGGCAGCGCCCTGGCTGAGCGGTTGATCGACCTGCCGCTGCTGATCGCGGCCACCACGATCGGCTCCACGATCGGCGCCGTATGCTGGTACGGGCTCGGTTTTGCGCTCGGCGAGGAGCGGACGCACCAGCTCGTCAGGCGCTACGGCCGTTACGTCTGGCTGAAGGAAGAGCTCTATCTGTCGCTCGCCGATCGCTACAGCCGCAACGCGTTCGTCGCGACCTTCATCGGCCAGACGGTCCCGGTGGTGCGCATCTACCTCTCTTTGCCGGCGGGCATCCTCGCTTTGCCTCTGGCGACCTTCACCCTGGCCGCGCTGGCGGGCACCCTCATTTGGGTCGGCGGCTTCACCACCTTGGGCTTTGGCATGCACGTGCTCGGCTGGAACCCATTCCTCGCGACGATCGGAGCGGTCGGCGTCCTGCTCGTCGTCGAGGGCGGCCTCGTGTGGCTGGTTCGCCGACGCCAGCGGCTGGTGGCCTTGCCGGCAGAATAGGTCGAGCCATCCCGGCTAGTGACGCGGCGGCTCTTCCTCCCTAGATCGCCCGCATCATGGCAGCACCCGTCCTCGCTTACGAAAATCTCGGCCTCGTCCAGGGCTCCGGCTGGCTGTTCCGCGGCCTCGACCTGTTCGTCGGCGCGCGCGACCGGCTGGCGCTGATCGGGCGTAACGGAGCGGGCAAGACGACCCTGCTCAAATGCCTCGCCGACTTGATCGAGACCGACGAGGGACGCCGAACGATCCAGCCGGGGACCAGGGTGGTGCTGCTCGAGCAGGATCCCTCGCTCGAGGGCTTCGCCACGCTGCGCGACTTGGCCCTGGCGGGCGGCGCGGCGGTCCACGAGGTGGAGGCGGTGGCCGACCAGATCGGGCTCGACCTCAACCGCGAGGCGGCGACCGCTTCGGGCGGCGAGCGGCGCCGGGCGGCGATCGCGCGGGCGATCGCGGCCGATCCCGACGTGCTTCTGCTCGACGAGCCGACCAACCATCTCGATCTCGCCGGGATCGAATGGCTCGAGGATTGGCTCAGCCGCTACACCGGCGCCTTCATCGTCATCAGCCACGACCGCACGTTCCTGAAGCGCCTCACGCGCTCCTCGCTCTGGCTCGACCGCGGCCAGATCCGCCGCGCCGAGGTCGGCTATGGCGGGTTCGAGGCGTGGACCGAGCAGGTCTATGCTGAGGAGGCGCGCTCGGCGGAAAAGCTCGACGCCAAGTTGAAGCTCGAGCTGCACTGGTTGCAGCGCGGAGTCACCGCGCGGCGCCGGCGCAACCAGGGCCGGCTCGCGAAGCTCGGCGAGATGCGCGCCGCTCGCGCGGCGATGCTTGGGCCGGCGGGGACGGCGAAGCTCGGCCTCGCCAATGACGATGTGCGCACCAAGATGGTGATCGAGGCCGCGGACGTGGTGAAGCGCTTCGGGGAGCGGACGATCGTCAAGGATTTCTCACTGCGCATCCAGCGCGGCGACCGGATCGGCGTGGTCGGCGCCAACGGCACCGGCAAGACGACCCTGCTCAAGCTGCTGACCGGCGACATCGATCCCGACGAGGGCAAGGTCACGCGGGCCAAGACGCTTACCGGGATCATGATCGATCAGCAGCGCCGCCTGCTCGATCCCGACAAAAGCGTCCGCGACGTGCTCGCCGACGGCGGGGACTGGATCGAGGTGCGCGGGTCCAAGAAGCACGTCCAGGGCTATCTCAAGGAGTTCCTGTTCGAGCCGGGCCTGGTCGATGCCAGGATCGGCAGCCTTTCCGGCGGCGAGCGCTCGCGCCTCCTGCTGGCGCGCGAGTTCGCCCGGGCCTCGAACCTGCTGGTGCTCGACGAGCCGACCAACGACCTCGATCTGGAGACGCTCGACCTCCTGCAGGAGGTGATCGCCGATTATGACGGGACGGTGCTGATCGTCAGCCACGACCGCGACTTCCTCGACCGGACGGTGACGATCACGCTTGGCCTCGACGGCTCGGGAAAGGTCGACATCGTCGCCGGCGGCTATGAGGATTGGGAGCGCAAGCGCCGGCCGCACGTGCACAATCCCAAGGTCGCGGCGCCCAAGGCGGTGGCGCGCGACGAGCGCAAGCCGACCAAGCTCACCTACAAGGACCAGCGCGACTACGACCTGCTGCCGGCGCGGATCGACGCGCTCGAGGCCGAGATCGCGCGCGACGAGGACATCCTCTCCGATCCCGATCTCTACGTCCGCGATCCAGGCCGCTTCGCTCAGCTGACCGAGGCGATCGACAAGGCTCGGGCCGAAAAGGATGCGGCCGAAATACGCTGGCTGGAGCTGGCGGAAATGGCCGAGGCGCTCGCCGGCTGACTGTCCGATTGCGGACGCGCGGGTGCCCGTTTCCGCACGGGAAACCCGACCGTCTTGCCGGCCCGCAGAGAGGGAGGACACCGGCACGCCTTTTGCACTGGAAGATGCGGCTTCAGGTTCGAAAGGGAGGGAACATGCCCCGTCACAGGCTCATTGCGGCTCTCGCAGCGCTTGCCGCATCCGCCTCGCCGGCCGCCGCGCAGGAGGTGGTCTCGGTGCCGCATTTCAGCCATATCGAGTTGCACGGCGGCGGCGAGGTCGTGCTTCGCCATGGCCCGGTGCAACGGGTCACGATCGTGCGCGGGAGCAGCGAATTCACCCGTATCCGAGTCACCGCGCACAACGCGCGGCAAGGGGCGGACCGGCTGGTCATCGACGCCTGCAATGCTCGCTGCCCGAACCACTACGCGCTGAGGATCGAGATCGAGACCCCGGCAATCGACGCCCTGGCGGTCCATGGCGGCGGCGAGATCGTCGCGTCGTCGGGCTTTCCGGCCCAGAGCGACTTGGCGGTCGCCGTGCACGGCGGCGGCGAGATCGACACTCGTTTGGTCACCGCAAATGACGTGGCGGCCGCGGTCCACGGCGGCGGCCTGCTGCGGGTGCGCGCGTCGGCCAACCTTGCCGCATCGGTGAACGGCGGCGGCGAGGTCCGCTACTGGGGCTCGCCCGAAGTGGCCGTATCCATCAACGGCGGCGGCACGGTGCACAACGGCGAGTAGCTTGACGCCGCCCGCGCCCCGGCGCAGCAAGACGGCGGGCTCGGGAGGCGTTTAGATGAAGATGATGTTCCGCGCGGCGCTCGTCGCGCTGCTTGCTCTCGGCACGCCGGCGCTGGCCGAGGATGCGACCTCGGTCCCGCCGCTCCACTATGTCAGCCGCACCTTGCCCAACGGCCTGCGCGTCTATTCGGTGCGCGATCCGCACAGCTCGAACGTCTCGGTCCAGGTCTGGTACGACGTCGGCTCGCGCGACGATCCGCGCGGCCGCTCGGGCTTCGCGCATCTGTTCGAGCACATGATGTTCAAGGCCAGCCGCAACCTCGTCCCCGAGCAGTTCGACCGGCTGACCGAGGATGTCGGCGGCTTCAACAACGCGTCGACCAACGACGACTACACCAATTATTACGAGGTGGTCCCGGCCAACCATCTCCAGCGCCTGCTCTGGGCCGAGGCGGAGCGGATGGGCTCGCTGGTCGTCGAGCAGAGCTTCTTCGCCTCCGAGCGCGACGTGGTGAAAGAGGAATATCGCAGCCGGGTCCTCGCCCAGCCTTACGGCAAGATGTTCTACCTCTATTTTCCGCAGATCAGCTACGACGTGCTGCCCTACGGCCGGCCCGGGATCGGCTCGATCGAGGACCTCGACGCGGCGACGATCGAGGATGTGCGCGCCTTCCACGCGACCTACTACCGCCCGGACAATGCGGTGCTCGTCGTCGCCGGCAATTTCGACCAGGCCGAGCTTGATCGCTGGGTCGACCATTATTTCACGCCGATCGCGCGGCCCGCGGGCGCGATCCCGCGCGTGACGGCCGAGGAGCCGGTAAGGACCCAGGCGCGCCATTACACGGTCTACGAGGCGAACACGCCGCTGCCGGCGGTGATGATCTCCTATCCCCTCCCGCCCGCGGCGCACCCCGATGCGGCGGCACTCGAGGTGCTCGACGGCATTCTCTCCACCGGCGAGAGCTCTCGGCTCCACCAGAGCCTCGTCTACCGCGATCAGGTCGCCGCCCAGGCCAGCTCCTATGTCGATTCCAAGCAGGGGCGCGGCAACCTCGCCGTCTACGCCATTCTCGCCAGCGGAAAGGCGGCCGAAGAGGGCGAGGCGGCGCTGCGCCGCGAGATCGCCCGCTTCCGCGACGCGCCGGTCAGCGAAGCCGAGTTGCAGGAGGCCAAAAACGAGTTGCTGACCTCTGCGATCCGCGAGCGCGAGACCGCCGACGGGCAGGCCTCGGCGATCGCCGAGGCGGTGATCGTCGAGGGCGACGCCGCGGCCGCGGACCGGCGGCTGGCCCAGATCTCGGCGGTCACCCCGGCCGACATCCAGCGCGTGGCGCGGACCTGGTTGCGCGACGAGCGCAGCGCCGCTTTGCGCTATTTGCCCGAGGAATCGCGGGGCACGGCGCGGGGTGACACCATCGCCACCGCGGCCACCGTCCAGGCGGCACCGCTGACCCCGCCTGCCCATATCGCCATCGTCCAGCCCGCCCCCGAGGCCGAGCGCGTGCCGCCGCCGCCGCCGGGAGCTGACGTGACGCCGGTCGTGCCGGCGCCTGTCACCCAGCGCCTCGCCAACGGGCTGACCGTGATCACCGTCCCCAGCCGCACCTTGCCGCTGGTGAGCATCTCGCTCGTCGCCCCCGGCGGCGCGGCGCGCGATCCGGCGGACCGCGCCGGCGCCGCTTCGCTCGCCGCCGCGGTGATGACCGAAGGCACTTCCAACCGATCGGCGGGGGAGATCGACGCCCAGGTCGAAGCGCTCGGGACCTCGCTCGGCGGCGGCGCGGGCTGGGACGGCTCCTCGCTCGGTTTCACCGTGCGCACCGCCAATGCCGACCGCGCGACCGCTTTGATCGCCGACGTCGCCCGCAACGCCACGCTTCCCGCCGAGGAGCTCGAGCGCCAGCGCGCGATCGCCGCCGACTCGGTGCGCGTCGCGATGCGCGATCCGGGAGACCTGGCGGGCATGGTCGCTGGGCGGGCGCTCTACGGCCAGTCCGAATACGGCCACCCCTCGGGCGGCACGGAAGCCTCGCTGGCGGCGATCACGCGGGCCGATATCGAGACCGCCTATCGCGACCAGTGGCGGCCGGACAACGTCACTCTGGTCTTCGCCGGCGACATTGCGCCGGCCGAAGCGCTCAGCCTCGCCGAACGGCATTTCGGCAGCTGGCGTGCGGGCGCAGCGCCTGCCGCGCACGCCTCCGCGCCCCGGCCGGCGCCGCACACCGAGGTGATCGTCGTCGATATGCCGAGCGCGGGCCAGGCGGCGGTGGCCGTGGCGCGCAACGGCATCGCGCGGCGCGATCCGCGCTTCTACCAGGCGCTGGTGGCCAATGCCGTGCTCGGCGGCGGCTATAGCGCGCGGCTCAACCAGGAAATCCGCATCCGGCGCGGGCTATCCTACGGCTCGGGCAGCAGCCTCGACGCCCGCCGTGAGGCGGGGCCGTTCGTCGCCTCGACCCAGACCCGCAACGACGCGGCGGCCGAGGTGCTCGGCCTGATCCTCGCCGAGATGCGCCGCCTCGGGGCCGAGCCGGTCCCGGTCGCCGAGCTCAATGCGCGCCGGGCCTCGCTGACCGGCGATTTCGGCCGCAGCGTCGAGACCACGTCGGGCTTGGCTCAGTTCGTCAGCTCCTACGTGCTGCGCGGCGTCGATCCCGCCGAGCTGCTCGCCTATCAGCGCTCGGTGCTGGCGGTGACTCCCGCCGAGGCGCAGGCGGCGGCCGGCGCGCTGCTTCAGCCCCAAGGCGCGACGATCGTCATCGTCGGCGACTCCTCGAAGTTCCTCGAGGCGCTGCGGCGGACCCAGCCGAACGTGACGGTGATCCCGGCGGCCGAGATCAACCTCGACCGGCCGGCTCTGCGCTAGCCCGCCTGCGCTTGCGCCAGGCGCCGCCGCACGTCGGCGTCGCTCGGCGCGCCGCGGGCGGCGCGCTGCAGCAGCGCGAGGCCCTCGGCGCGCGCGCCATTCTTGAACAGGAGCCAGCCGAGCGTGTCGGCGGTCGCCGGATTGTCACGTGCCAGCGCCCAGGCCCGGCGGGCCAGCGGCAGCGCGCGGCGAACCTCGCCGCTCTCCGCATAGGCCCAGGCGAGGTTGTTGAGGATCGTCGCGTCATTGTCGCCGATCCTGCGGCGCAGGCTCTCGTAGATCGTGATCGCGAAGGCCCAGTCCTGCTGCTGCATCGCCCGTCCGCCGAGCAGGATGAGGCCCGGCACGCTGCGCGGGTTCTGCTGGACGAACAGGCCCAGCACATTGTCGGCCGCCTCGATCTGCCCGGAGCGCACCAGCGCATCGATCAGCCGCAGAGCGACATTCTCGGTGAAGGCCAGGTTGGCGGCATGGCGATAGGCCTGCGCCGCCTCGGCATAATCGCCGCTGATGCCGAGCGCGTCGCCGAGCAGGATGTGAACTTCGGGCACGCCGGGATTGGCGTCCTGCAGGTTTCGCGCCCGGCTGAGCGCCTCGCCGACGTCGCGCCGCGCCAGAAGGGCGGCGACGAGGCGAACCTGCGCCGGGCCGTTCCCCGGATTCTCCAGTGCCGCGGCGCGAACGGCGGCGAACTCGCCCTCGCTCAGCGATTCGAGCGAAGCCAGGGATCCGGGCTGGGGCCGCGACGCGCGGGCGAGGTAGAGCGCACCCGCCTGATTGTCGCCGAGCCGCACCATCGCGCGGCCCATCAGCGAGAGGCTGTAACTGTCGGCGTCCGGCATGTCGGCGATCGGACGGAGCGTGTTCGCCACCGCGTTCGAATCCCCCATCCGCCATTGGGCCGCTGCCAGCAGGCGTCGGGCGCGACGGTTGCGCGGTTGCTCGCCCACCAAGGCTGTCAATCGGCGAGCGGCCTGCTCCTCATTGCCGGTCTCGAAATCGATCGCGGAGAGCAGCAGGCGACCAGCGGGGATATTGTCGAACGCGCCGCCGGTGCGAGCCCACAGGCCCTTGGCGAGCTGGAAGTTGCGCCCCCGCGCGGCGAGCACAGCTTCGAGATAATAGGCTGTGCGATGCCCGCCGGTCAGGCGATGAACGGCGCGCGCGTCGGCCAGCATCTCGCTCATGCGCCCGAGATCGCCGAGCGTGGAAGCGCGCTCCAGCAGGGCCTCGACGTTGCTGCGGTCGACCGAAATGGCCTGATCGAACCATGGAATTGCGGCGGCGAGGCCATATTGGCTGCGGGTCAGCGTTCCGTGCAGCACGAGCGCCTCGACGTTGCTCGGTCGCGCGGCGACGGCGCGGTCGGCGGCCTCGAGCGCGCCGCCGAGATCGCCGTTGCTGCTGCGGAAGCGGGCGACGTCCGTCCAGACGTCGCTGTCGTTCGGCGACAAAGCGAGCGCGCGGTTGAAAGCGACGCGCGCGTTGTCGTTGTCGCCCAGCGCCAGATAGGCCCGGCCCGCGATCCGGCTCGCATAGGCCTCGTGCTCTGGCGCGGCGACGGCCGTTTCCGCCAGCGCGGCCTGCGCGTCGCCCTGAAGCAGCTTGGCATGGGCGAGGAGATGCGCGCTCTCGCTCGCCGGTGCGCCGGCCTGCCGCGCGCGGTTCACATCCGATTCGGCGGCGACGCCGTCGCCCAGCACGAGATCGACCCGCGCCAGCATGAGCCGCGCGGTGCGGTTGGCCGGGTCCGTTTCGAGCGCGTTGAGCAGCTCGACCCGCGCGGTGCGCATGTCGCCTGCGTTGAGTGCCGTCACGCCGCGCTGATAGGCCGCGCCCCCCTTACCCGAGCAGGCGGCGAGCAGGGCGAGTGCGAGGATCAGCGATCCGGAGAGGGTAAGGCGCCGGGTCATGGAGCTAGCCCTGAAGCCCATATTGCTTGAGCAAATCGTAGAGCGTCGGCCGGCTGATGCCGAGCAGCTTGGCCGCGGCCGAGATGTTGCCGTCGCTCTGGGCCAGCGCCTTGCGGATCACTTGGCGGTCGGCGCATTCGCGCGCGGCCTTGAGATTGACCGGAAGGGCCTGGCCATCGGGCGTGGCGAGATCGAGGTCCTCGGCGGTGATCAGCTTGCCCTCGGCCATGATCACCGCGCGCTTCAGCCGGTTCTCGAGCTCGCGCACGTTGCCCGGCCAGGCCCAGGTCTCGATCGCCGCCAGCGCGCCGGGGGCGAAGCCCTTGATCTGCGGGTTCATCTCGCGGGCGAAGCGGGACAGGAAATGCTTGGCGAGCAACCCTGCGTCGCCGTGCCGCTCGGCCAGCGACGGGATGCGCACGACGATCTCGGCGAGGCGGTAAAAGAGATCCTCGCGGAACGTGCCGGCGCGGATCATCTCCTCCAGATTCTGGTGGGTGGCGCAGACGATCCGCGTGTCGACCGCGATCGTCCGCCGTCCGCCGATCCGCTCGATCACCCGCTCCTGGAGGAAGCGAAGCAGCTTGACCTGTAGGGGCAGCGGAATGTCGCCGACCTCGTCGAGGAACAAGGTGCCGCCATGGGCGAGTTCGATCTTGCCCTCGGTGGTCTTGATCGCGCCCGTGAACGCGCCCTTTTCGTAGCCGAACAGCTCGGCTTCGAGGAGGTTCTCGGGGATCGCCGCGCAGTTGATCGCGACAAAGCCACCGCCACGCCGGCGGCTGGTGCGATGGACGCCCTGGGCGAGCAGCTCCTTGCCGGTACCCGAAGCGCCGAGCAGCATGACCGAGACGTCGGTGCCGGCGACCCGCTCGATCGTACGCGCGACCTTCAGCATCTCGGGCGCCGCGGTGACCATCGAGCCGAGCACCGTCCGGTCGTCGCCGACCCGGCTTTCGAGCCGGCGATTCTCGCCCTCCAGCCCGTGCAGCTGGAACGCGCGCTTCACGATCAGGCCGAGCTGATCGATGTCGACCGGCTTGTGGTAGAAATCATAGGCGCCCGACGCGATCGCCCGAAGCGCGCTTTCCCGCGCACCGTGGCCGGAGGCGACGATGACCTTGGTCTCGGGTTTCAGCGTGAGGATCGTCTCCAGCGCGGCGAAACCTTCTGAAACGCCGTCGGGATCGGGCGGCAGGCCGAGATCGAGCGTGACCACGGCCGGCTCGGCCGCGCGGATCATCTCGATCGCCGCATTGCGATCCGAAGCGACCAGCACCTCGTAATCGTCATAGGCCCAGCGCAACTGGCGCTGCAGGCCTTCGTCGTCCTCGACGATCAGCAGCTTCGGCTTAAGGCCTTTGGGATTGCAGGGGGCATTCATGCGCGCATCCGTTCATAAATTGGGGCGGCCAGCTCTCCGGCCGCCGGAAGATAGAGGGTAAAGCAGGTGCCCTGCTGCTCGGCGCTCTCGACGGCGAGCCGGCCACCCATCGCCAGAACCAAAGACCGCGCCTCGTAGGCGCCGATGCCGAAACCGGATTCCTTGGTCGAGACGAACGGCTGGTACAGCCGGTCGCGGACGAAGGCGGAGGACATGCCATGTCCTCGGTCGGCGATGTCGATCGCGACGTCGCCCCCGCTCTCATAGAGCCTGATCTCGACCGCCTCGCCGGCCGGACTCGCGTCGATCGCGTTCTGGACGAGATGCCCGATCGCCTGCTCGAGCCCGGCGGCGTCGGCCAGCGCGACCAGCCCCGTCTCGCCCGCGATCCGGATAGGATGGACCCGGTCCTTGGCGGCCGCGATGGCTTCGATCAACGGACGGACCTCGACCGGCCGGGCCGGCTCCGCGTCCCTGGTGGCGCCGGGCGAGAGGCGGGCGAGCATGTCGTTCATCTTGCGCACCGAGCTTTGCAGCGTCGCGATCATGTCGGCGCGGAATTCGGGATTGTCGGCGTGCCGCTCGGCGTTGCGGGTGACGAGGCTGAGCTGGCTGACCAGATTCTTGATGTCATGGAGGATGAACGCGAAGCGGCGGTTGAACTCGTCGAAACGCTGGGCGTCGGCGAGCGCCTGCTGGCTGTGCGATTCGGCGATGTAGGACGCGGCCTGGATGCCGGCGTTGCGAAAGAGGTCGAAATCCTCCCAATCGAGCGGGCGGCGCACCGCCGGTGACGCGAGGATGACGAGGCCGGCAAGCCGTCCGCCATGGACCAGCGGGATGCCCGCCCAGGCGTCCTCGATTTCCGCCAGCCATGCGGGCACCGGAACGCGAAGCTCGCCATGGGTGAGCCAGCCACCGCGGACCGCATCGAACTCGAGAATGTAGCCGTTCTTTTCGAGATGGCGCAGCAACGGCTCGGCATCCTCGCCGGGCGTCACCGGCGCCGTCCAGTTCCAGCGTCCGCCGCTCGACAGGCGATAGGCGTCGTCGCAGGTCATGAGGACGCCCGCCGGCGCGCCGGCGATGTCGGCGAGCGCCTTCACCGCTCGCTCCTCCAGGCTGGCGCCGCTCTGGCGACCGACCGTGTCGGTGAAGCGCAGCCATTCCTGGCGATAGTCGTAGCGGTGCTCGAACAGATGCTTGAGCAGCACGACGCGGGTCCACGCGCGCAGCTTGGCGGAGGGAAGTAGGACGAGCGCGGTCAGGGTGGTGACGAAGACCACGCCGACCTGGCCGACCCTCGCCCAGTCGCCGCCGACGATTTCCATCGCCCGGGCGGCGAGCATCATCGCGATGAGGTAGACCAGGATCGCGATCAGCGAGACCGACTGGAAGGTGGCGGCGCGCGAGATCTGGATCTTCCACGTCGCGTTGCGCGCGGCGAAGGCGAAGACCGCCGCGAGTCCGGCGAGGACGATGCCGCGCAAGGCGAACAGCTCCTCGGCCGGAGAGCGGGCGAAGAAGGCGATCGTGTAGAGGTGGAGATCGTAGGCCCACATGCCCGCCAGTGCGATCATTGCCAGACTGAGCGCCGGGCGCGAGCCGGGCGCCGCCTGGCCGTAGACATTGTGGACCAGCACCAGGGCGCCCGCCGCAACCGCGAGGCCGATTGCTTGGCTCGCGGAGGCGAGCATCGCGAAAACAAGGGGCGCGCGCTCGAATTCGGGCATGACCCCGCCGACCACGATCTGCAGCCCGACCACCGCGGCGACCGCGGCGAACAGCCCCTTCACGGCGCGCTGCCCACGCCCCTCCTCGGCGCCGACCATCAGGCCGTACATAAACGCAAGGAAAGCGAGGTTGCGGCCGCTCTCGGCGAGCTGGGAGAGGTAATTGTACGGCCCCAGCAAAGCGAGGAAGATCGTCCATACCGACACTGCGGCGAAAGCGGTCACCAGCGGCCGGCTCAGCGGGTCTCCCTGCCAGCGGCGCAGCTGGTAGACGGCCAGCGCGCCATAGGCCGCGGCGGCGAGCAGATGGCTCCACAAGGCGACGAAGCTGGTCATCGCGCGCCCTCCGGCCAGATCACGACGCGCGCCGTCTGGAGGAGGATTAGGAGGTCGAGGAAGGGGGAGTAGTTTTTTGCGTAATAGAGATCGAATTCGAGCTTTTCGCGGGCGTCCTCGACGCTTGCGCCATAGGGATAGTTGATCTGGGCCCAGCCGGTGATTCCAGGCTTCACGACGTGGCGCTCGGAATAATAAGGCAGGCGCTGCTCGAGATCGGCGACGAACTGGGTGCGCTCGGGGCGCGGGCCGACGAAGCTCATGTCGCCCTTGAGCACCGACCAGGCCTGGGGCAGCTCGTCGATCCGGAGCTTGCGGATCAGCCGGCCGACCCGGGTCACCCGCGGATCGTCCTTCTGCGCCCACACCGCCT
>DASQJU010000101.1:0-4555 GCA_035630915.1 Allosphingosinicella sp. | reverse complement strand
CGCCAATATGCCAAACGGCAATATACTTGGTTCCGCCGCCAGCCCCCGCCCGAATGGCCGCGCTTCGTCGAGCCTCTGGAGGATGGCGCGTTGGCCAAGGCTCTCGCGCTGCTGCTATAGGCGGACGATGCGGGTCTATCGCGACGAGGATTGCGACCTTTCGGTCATCCGCGGAAAGCGGGTGGCGATCGTCGGTTACGGCAATCAGGGCCGCGCCCAGGCGCTCAACCTCAAGGACAGCGGCGTCCAGGTGAGCGTCGCCCTGCCCAAAGCCTCCCGGCGCCGGGACGGCGCGCGCGCGGAAGGCTTCGAGGTAGCGACCGCTTCGGAAGCCGCGGCCGAAGCCGACCTCGTCGTGATGCTCGCCGCCGACGAGGATCATGGCCGAATCTACGCCGAGGAGATTGAACCGCATTTGCGCGAGGGGGCCGCGCTCAGCTTCGCCCACGGCCTCAGCATCCGCTTCGGCCTGGTTAAGCCACGGCCGGATCTCGACGTCGTCCTCGTTGCGCCCAAAGGACCTGGGACCGCTCTGCGGGCGGACTACCTGCAGGATTCGGGCCTGATCTCGCTGTTCGCCGTTCACCAGGACGCCAGCGGCGGCGCGGAGGCGCTTGCGCTCTCTTACGCCGCGGCGATCGGCAGCGGGCGGGTGGGCATATTGCCGACCAGTTTCGCCGAGGAATGCGAGGCGGACCTGTTCAACGAGCAGGCGGTGCTCTGGGGCGCGATCCCGGAACTGATCCACGCGGGCTACGAGACCCTGGTCGAGGCCGGCTTCTCGCCGGAGATCGCCTATTTCGAATGCCTGACCGAGGTAAAGCTGCTTGCCGACCTGATTTACGCGCGCGGCATCGCCGGCATGCGTGAAGCGATATCCAACACCGCCGAGTTCGGCGCGCTCGAAGGGGGCAAGAGGATCGTGACCGAGGAAACCCGCGCCGAGATGCGAAAAATCCTCGCCGAGGTCCGCGCGGGCACCTTCACCGCCAAGCTGATCGCCGACGCCGAGGCGGGCTATCCGCGGCTCAAGGCTTCGCGCGCCGAAGCGGCGGCGCACCCGATCGAGGGAACGCGACGCAAGATCGTCGACTTGAAGGGGGAATAGGATGGGGCAGGTTCAGGCGATCGCCGCATTTCTGCTGCTCGCCGGCTGCGGCAACGCGGCCGCCGACCCTCCTTCGGGCAAGCCGGAGGCCAATGGCAGCGAAGCGGCGGCCGCCAGCGGCCCGGGCGATCTCGCCGCCGTGGGGCGCTACCGGATGCGCGGCTCGCCTGACGAGGTCTCGGGCCTGGAGCTGACGCCCGACGGGCGTTTCCGCTTCGGGCTCAGCGCCGGCGCGGTCGACCTGCGGGCCGAGGGTCGCTGGACCAGCGACGGACGCACGGTGATCCTCAATACCCACCCCCGGCCAACCCCGGCCACATTCGCCGCGGGCCCGGTGACGCGCGACGACGGGCCGCTGTCGATACTCGTCAACAATTCCGGCGGACGCGGCATCGCCTCGATCGACGTCAAGCTCGGCTTCGCGGACGGCACGATTCTGGACGGCTACACCCAATCCTATGGCTGGCAGCCGCAGGAAGGCGCGGACCATGGCCAGCCGCGCTGGGTCGAGCTTTCGCTGGACATGTTCGAAGTCCCGCCGCGCCGCTTCCCGCTCGATCCGGTCGCCGGCAACGTCTTCACCTTCACCTTCATCCCCAACGATCTCGGCACCTACGACTTCCGTGACCAGGCTTTGGAGATCGCTCCCGGCCAACTGGTCATGCTTCGGGGTGAGAACCGCGTGACCTATGTCAGGGAGAACTGACGCCGCGAAAAACGGCGAACGACAAGGAGAGAGGCCATGAAAATCGTGTGCGTGCTCTATGCCGATCCGGTGGACGGCTACCCGACCGATTATCCACGCGCGGACCTGCCGAGGCTCGATCGCTATCCCGACGGACAGACGCTGCCGAGCCCCAAGGACATCGATTTCCAGCCCGGCGCCCTGCTCGGCAGCGTTTCCGGCGAGCTTGGCCTCAGGCCCTGGCTCGAGGCCAACGGCCACACGCTTGTGGTCACCTCCGACAAGGACGGCGAAGGCTCGGCGCTCGACCGCGAGCTGGCCGACGCCGACATCGTCATCTCGCAGCCCTTCTGGCCGGCCTATATGACCGCCGAGCGGATCGCGCGGGCGAAGAATCTCAAGATGATCGTCACCGCGGGCATCGGCTCCGACCACACCGACCTCCAGGCGGCAATGGATGCGGGCGTGACCGTCGCCGAGGTCACCTATTGCAACTCGATCTCGGTGGCCGAGCATGTGGTAATGATGATCCTGTCGCTGGTGCGCAACTATCTGCCCTCGCACCAGGTGGTGCTCGACGACGGCTGGAACATCGCCGATTGCGCGGCGCGCTCCTACGACGTCGAGGGCATGCATGTCGGCACGGTCGCCGCCGGCCGCATCGGCCTTGCCGTGCTCAGGCGGATGAAGCCGTTCGACGTCCACCTCCATTATTACGACCGGCACCGGCTGCCCGCCGAAGTCGAGGCGGAGCTGGGCGTGACCTGGCACGACAGCGTTGAGGACATGGTCGCCGCATGCGACGTGGTGACGATCAACTGCCCGCTCCATCCGGAGACCGAGAATCTGTTCGACGCGGCGATGATCGCGCGGATGAAGCGCGGCGCCTATCTGGTGAACACCGCGCGCGGTAAGATCGCGGACCGCGACGCTGTCGCCGCTGCGCTCCGCTCTGGCCAGCTGGCGGGCTATGCCGGCGACGTCTGGTTCCCGCAGCCCGCGCCGCAGGACCATCCGTGGCGGACCATGCCCCATCACGGCATGACCCCGCATATTTCCGGCACCTCGCTCTCGGCCCAGACGCGCTACGCCGCGGGCGTCCGCGAGATCCTCGAATGTTTCTTCGAGGGACGGCCGATCCGCGACGAATATCTGATCGTCCAGGGCGGCCATTTGGCCGGCGTCGGCGCCCATAGCTATTCGGAAGGCAACGCCACCGGCGGTTCGGAGGAAGCGGCGCGCTTCAAGGGCTAGGGGCGTCGCCGCTGGCGCTTGACGGGGCTTCTGATAGGCTCCTCGCAGCAACAGGGGCGAGTTCTTGCCGGACGCGGATATCTGGGACCAATATTGGCATTTCGACCGGATCGCGTCCTGCTTCGACGGGGCCGGCGCGACCAATTATGACGAATGCGTCGCCGCGGGATGGCGCGACTATTTTCGGACGCTTCCGCACGGCGCCCGAATCCTCGACCTGTGCACCGGCAACGGCGCCGCGGCCCTGATCGCCGCCGGCGTCGGACGGGCCGAGGGCAAGGCCTTCGAGATCGTCGCGGTCGATCAGGCGGCGATCGACCCGCCCGCCTTCGTCACCCGCCACGCCGAGGATTATGCCGCGATCCGCTTCGTGCCGGGGACCGACGTCGAGGCCCTCCCCTTCTCCAATGCCGGCTTCGACGCGGTGATCAGCCAGTACGGCATCGAATATGCCGACCGCGCCAAGGCGATCCCGGAGCTGCTGCGGATGATCGCGCCCGGTGGCTCGGCGCGCATCGTCGTCCACGCCGCCGACGGCATCATCGCCGAGGGCTCGCGCGCGATCATCGCCGAGGCCGACCTTCTGCTCGACGAGATCGATCTCTCAGGCGCCGCCTCGCGCTGCTTCGAGGCCCTGTGGGCGGTCGAACGCGAGGGACGGCAGGACCGCGGCGAGGCGGACGCCGCTTTTGCCGCCTTCCAGGACGCGCTGGTCCGTACCGCCCAATACGTCCCGCAGGCGCGCGATCCGGCCATGTTCAAGAATTCGGGCGCGGTGCTGTTCGACACCTTCCAGCGCCGCGGCCATTTCGATCGCGACCAGCTGCGCGCCAAGGTCGGCGAAGTCGAGACTGGCATTCGCGCCCATCGCGGGCGGCTGGTGGCGCTGGTCGAAGCGGCGCTCGATGAAAAGGGCGCGGCCGAGCTTGCCGAAAGGCTTGGCGGTTCGTCTCAGCCGCTGGCAAACCGCGAGGAGTTGATCGGTTACGTCGTGGAGGCGCGGTCTCCCTAAGGTCCGCGGCGCACGGCGACCGAAATGAAGGTGGCCGGGAGTCGCGCAGGAGGCGCCATCAATGCCAAAGGCAAGAACAGCACGATCAGCGCCATGTCGAGCAGCCGGTTCTTTAAGAAGAAGCCACGCCACACGTGAATCGGCTCGATCTCGGCCAGCAGCGCCCGCGCCCGCGCCGCGTCCGTTGTGTGGACGCGCAGCTCGATGCCGCCGAGCGCCACAGTGATGGGCCAATCGACCGAGGCATGGCCACGGCCGATGGGCACGACCGAGACTTGCTCATGCTCAAGCAGCGACAGCAAAACTGCCAGCTCAGTCTGGCTGTAGACGAAAGCAATCGTCTCGAAGCAGTCGGGCGATACGACGGTCATTTCCGCCCGAACAATTTCTCGATGTCGCCATGGGCGAGCTTCACCCACGTGGGGCGGCCATGGTTACATTGGCCGCTGTGGGGGGTGACCTCCATCTCGCGCAGCAGCGCGTTCATCTCGGCGAC
>DASQJU010000100.1:0-2382 GCA_035630915.1 Allosphingosinicella sp. | reverse complement strand
GCGATGGATACGCCCTTTTCCGTGCCTCCGAGGCCGTCCGGAGCGCCGAATTCGCGTATTTTCGCGCCATTGACCGGAAGCGGCAGCATTCCCTTGGCTGAAGCGAAGGAAATGGCAGGGCTGAGGCGCCCGGGATCCTTGAGTGCGGCGAAATCGGGCCTGGCGCTCGCTCCCTTCTTGTCGTCGCCCGAGCGCGCCGCGGCCCGCGCCGAACGCGCGGCGCTGTCGAGACTCTGCTCGAGCTTGACGATAAGTTGATTGAGATTCTCGGCCTGGACCGCCAGGGCGGCGGCGTGCTGGCGCTCCTCGCCGAGCGTCCGCTCGGCCTCCGCCAGCCGCTTCTGGCGTTCATCGACGAACAGGGAGAGGCGCTGGCGCTCGTCCACGAGCGCCAGCAGGTCGCGCGCGAGGCGGCTGCGCTCGTCGGCAATCTGGGTACGCAGGCGCACCAGCTCGGCAAGGTCGGTCGCCAGCACTTCGGCCTGGTGCCGCATTTCGGGCAATACCGCCCCCAGCATCATGGCCGACCGCACCGACTGCAGCGCGTCCTCGGCCCGGATCATGAGCGCCGGCGGGGTCTGCCGGCCGATCCGCTGCAGCGCTGCCAGCACCTCCGCGATCAGGCCCCGCCGCTCCTGCAAGGAGGTCCGCAGCGCCTGCTCCTTGTCGTCGAGCACATCGAGACGCTCCTGCGTCTGTGCCGCGCGCTCCTCCACGTCGACGACGCGGGCCGCGGTCTCGATGATCTGCTGATTGAATTTTCGCCGGTCGTCCCCGATCGACTCGATCTCGCGCTTGAGCTTGGCTTCGTTCTCGAGAATCCGGCGTTGCTCGGCGCGGAGCTTTTCGAGCTCCTCGTCGCGCTCCTTGAGCATGTCGAGATTTGCGGGCGGGCTGGCCGGACGATTGGCGTCGGCGGGAGCCGGCGGGCGGTTCCGCGAGGTCTGGGCCGACGCGGCCATCAGCCCGAGCGGCAAAACTCCCAGCGTTGCCAGGACGATCGAGCGGAGCAAGAAGGAGGAAGGCGGTATGGCCTGCATCGACCCGTTCTATGCAAAAACGGTTCCAACGGCGAGTAGTGCATGATTGGTACCGGATTAAGACGGGCCGGCCGCTTAGGGCAATAAACGCTGAGGGCAATAAGCTCTTGGGGCAATTAAGGGGAGCGTGGGTCGCTGCGCTTATGTTTTGCCAGCGGGGGCCCATCACGAGCGGTGATAGGGATGTCCGGCGAGGATGGTCACGGCACGGTAGAGCTGCTCCAGCAGCATGATCCGCACGAGCTGGTGCGGCCAGGTGGCGGCGCCGAAGGCGATGGCGAGATCAGCTTTTTCCCGCAGGCCAGGTGCGAGGCCGTCGGCGGCGCCGATGACGAAGGCGACCGCGGGCGCGTCCTGGGCTCGCCAGCCCTGCAGGCGGCCCGCGAACGAAGCGCTGTTCATGCTCTCGCCGCGCTCGTCCAGGATCACCGTGACCGCGCGCTCCGGGATGACGTTGGCGATGGCGATCGATTCTTCGAGCATGCGGCGGGCGGCATCGCCGGCGCGGCTCTCCTTGATCTCGACGATATCGAAGGTGCTCAAGCCCGCAGCGCGGCCGGCATCGACCGCGCGCTTGCGATAGCGCTCCGCCAGTTCGCGTTCGGGACCTTGCTTTAATCGGCCGACGACGGCCAACACGATACGCATGCGCGACGATACGCATGGAACGCGCGGCGGCTCAAGCCGCCCCACGAACGAGCTCTGACGGACCGTCAGAGCGTCTCAGCTCGCCCGGCGTCCACTCGGCCTGGCCGGCGCCCACATCTTCTCCAGATTGTAGAAGGCGCGGGCTTCCGGCCGGAACACATGGACGATCACGTCACCGGCGTCGATCAGCACCCAGTCGCAGTGCGGCATGCCTTCGACCCGCGCGTTGCGCACGCCGGCCTTGGCCAGGTCGTCCAGCACGTGATCCGCGACCGAGCCGACATGACGGCTGGACCTGCCTGAGGTCACAACCATGGTGTCGGCGATCGTGGATTTGCCGGCGAGATCGATGGTGACGGTGTCCTCGGCCTTCATATCGTCGAGGCCAGTGAGGACCAGGCGCAAAATCTCCTCAGCGTCGGGACGCATCTTGGAGATGGGCTCGGCGGCGCGGCGGGCGCCGGCTCGAGAGAGTGCAGGTCTGGGCAGGTTCCTTTCCTTTCGCTGCATCACCGCCCCGCGCGAAGCAGGGGCACCACTAACATAGGCACGGCCGGGTAACAGTTTCAACCGGTCGCTGTTCCCCGATCCCCATCCTGTGGTGTTTTGGCATCGCTTTTATGACGGGCGGCGCGCAACGCAGTCGACGACAGCGGCGACTTCAGGCCGTGGAGGTAAACCCACGCCGGCGGCT
>DASQJU010000099.1:0-7703 GCA_035630915.1 Allosphingosinicella sp. | reverse complement strand
CGAGGCCGGCGGAATCACCCAGCATATCGGCGCCTATCAGGTGTCGCTGCCCGACAAGTCCAAGGTCACCTTTCTCGACACGCCGGGCCACGAAGCCTTCACCGAGATGCGCGCGCGCGGCGCCAACGTCACCGACATCGTCATCCTGGTGGTGGCGGCCGACGACGGCCTCAGGCCGCAGACGATCGAGGCGATCAACCACACCAAGGCGGCCGGCGTGCCGATGATCGTGGCGATCAACAAAATCGACAAGCCCGGCGCCAACGCCCAGAAGGTGCGCGAGGAACTGCTCCAGCACGAGGTGATCGTCGAGGAGATGTCCGGCGACGTGCAGGACGTCGAGGTCTCGGCGCTGAAGAAGACCAACCTCGACAAGCTGCTCGAGGCGATCGCGCTCCAGGCGGAGCTGCTCGAGCTCAAGGCCAATCCGTCCCGCGCCGCCGAAGGCGCCGTGGTCGAGGCCAAGCTCGACAAGGGCCGCGGCCCGCTCGCCACCGTGTTGATCCAGCGCGGCACCTTGCGCGTCGGCGACATCTTCGTCGCCGGCCCGATCTCGGGCAAGGTCCGGGCGATGATTGACGATCATGGCCGCCAGGTGAAGGAGGCCCCGCCCAGCTTCCCGGTCGAGGTGCTCGGCCTGTCGGGCGTGCCTTCGGCCGGCGATGTGCTGAGCGTCGTCGAGAATGAGGCCCGCGCACGCGAGGTCGCCGCCTATCGCCAGAGCGTGATCGACACCAAGCGCACCACCAACGCGCCGGCGAGCTTCGACACGATGTTCTCGGCGCTCAAGGAGAAGCAGGCGGTCGAATTCCCGCTGGTCATCAAGGGCGACGTGCAGGGCTCGGTCGAGGCGATCGTCAACGCGGTCAACCGGATCTCCAACGAGGACATCAAGGCCCGTGTGCTCCACGCCGGGGTCGGCGGCATCACGGAGAGCGACGTGACTTTGGCCGGCGCGTCCGGCGCGCCGATCATCGGCTTCAACGTCCGCGCCAACGCCAAGGCGCGCGAGATCGCCGAGCGGCAGGGCGTCGCGATGCAGTATTACGACGTCATCTACGACCTCACCGACGCGGTGAAGGCGGCGATGGCCGGCGAGCTCGGCCCGCTGATGATCGAGAATGTCGTCGGCCGCGCCGAGGTCCGGGAGGTCTTCTCGGCCGGCAAGCACGGCAAAGCGGCGGGCCTGCTGGTCACTGAGGGCTTCATCCGCAAGGCGCTCAAGGCGCGCATCACCCGCGAGGACGTCATCGTCTACAACGGCTCGATCGCGTCGCTGCGGCGCTTCAAGGACGATGTCGCGGAAGTCCGCGCCGGCCTCGAATGCGGCGTGACCTTCGAAGGCCATACCGACATCAAGGCGGGCGATTTCCTCGAGACCTATGAGGTCGAGGAGCGCGAGCGGACGCTTTAGTGGCGCGCCAACCCGAAACTCCGGAGGGTCGTTCGGTCCGGCTGCTGCGCGTCGGCGAGCAGGTGCGCCATGCGTTGTCCGACATATTGATGCGCGGCGACGTCCATGACGAGACGCTCGCCAGCCACCTTGTGTCGGTCACCGAAGTGCGCATGTCGCCCGATTTGCGGCATGCCACCGCATTCGTCATCCCGCTGCTCGGCGCCAATGCCGAAGGCGTGCTGAAGGCGCTCAGGACTCACACCGCCTATCTGCAGAGCGAGGTCGCGCGGCGGGTGAACACCAAATATGCCGCCAAGCTCAAATTCCTCCTCGACGAAAGTTTCGACGAGGGCAGCCATATCGACACCCTGCTGCGCGCGCCCGAAGTGGCGCGGGACCTGGGCGGCGATGCGGATTAGGGCCGCATTCCTTGCCGCCGGCCTGCTGGCATCGCCATTGCAGGCGCAGCCGCAGGACGAGGCACGCGCGGTGATCGCTGCCTTGCTCGCCCACGAGGCCGCCGCGCGCGGGCCCGAAAGCGGTGCGCAGACCTGCGTCGCCGTGCCGCTCGTCGGCCTTCCTCCTGCGCCCGGCGCAGAGGACGAGATGGCGCCGGACCGCGCGGTGCGCATCCGCTTCCAGTGGCACGAGCCGGCGCCTCCCGCCATCGTCCGCCCGGCCGTGCCGCGCCCGGAGCCGGGCGAGCGCCGTCAGCGCCGCCGCGAGCGGCCCGAGCCCATTCCATTGCCGGCCGCGCTCGCGCCCGAGCTTTCCTCGCAGCTCGATGCGCGCCGCACCGAGGCCGAAAGCGCCGTCGCCGTAAGCCTGCGCCAGGTCGACGCGGCGCTGGTCCCGCCCCCGCTGCGCCTGCAGCGGCCCGACGACGATTGCGCGCAGCTGAGCCTGTCCATCCCCGCCATCGCCGGAGACACCGCCTTCGTCGCGGTCAATTTCGCCTGCGGGCCGGTCTGCGGCAATGGCGGCATCTACGCCCTGCAGCGCGGCGAAGGGGGCTGGCGCGTGGTGGGCGTCGGCGACACCTGGATCCGCTGATGGAGCTCGGCGATGCGATGGCCGCCGGGGACATCAGGCTCGAGCCGCTCGCCGAGGCGCACCGCCAGGCATTGAAGGCGGCCTGCGCCCAGGATTCGGATATCTGGCTGATCTACGCCATTTCCTACGATCCCGACCATTTCGATGAAAGCGTCGACGCGTTGCTCGCGCGGCCGAATGGGCGCGGCTTTGCGATTTTCTCAGGCGACCGGCTCGTCGGCATGAGCTGCTATATCGGCATCGAGGAAAAGCGCGGCGTGCTCGAGATCGGCAATACCTATTACGTCCCCGAGATGCGCGGAAGCGGGCTCAACCGGACGGTCAAGGACCTGATGATCCGCCGTGCCGTGGATTGCGGCTTTCGCCGAATCGAGTTTCGCGTCGACAGCCGCAACGCCCGTAGCCAGGCGGCGATGGCCAAGCTCGGCGCGGTGCGCGAGGGCGTGATCCGCGCCGAACGTATCACCTGGACCGGGCACGTCCGCGACACCGTGTTGTTTTCGATCCTGGCCGGGGAGTGGGGGAGTGGCGGCGATCGCGCCTGACAACGTCCTGTTCCAGGCGGCGACGTGGATCGTCCCCTTGGTCTTCGCGATCGTGCTCCACGAAGTCTCGCACGGCTGGGCCGCGCTTGCGTTCGGCGACCCCACGGCGAAGCGCAAGCGGCGCCTCAGCCTCAATCCCGTGCGCCATGTCGATCCGGTCGGAACCGTGCTTCTCCCCCTGGTGCTCGCGGTGAGCGGCGCACCGGTATTCGGGTGGGCGAAGCCCGTCCCCGTCGTTGCCCGCCGGATGCGCAATCCGAGGGTGCACATGATGCTGGTCGCGCTCGCCGGGCCGGGGATGAACCTGGCTTTGGCCCTGATCTCGGCCTTCGTTCTGGCGTTGCTGCGGTGGATCGGCCCGGGCGACGGGATCGGCTGGATTTTCCTCGAAATGAACCTGATCAACTTCCTGCTGATCAACGTCTTCCTGGCCGTGTTCAACCTGCTGCCGATCCCGCCGTTCGACGGCGGCCATGTCGTCGAGGGGCTGCTGCCGCGCCCGCTCGCGGCGCGCTACCGGCGTCTCGGCCGGTTCGGCTTCCCGCTGCTGATCTTTCTCCTCGTGATCGTGCCCTGGATTTCACCCGAGGCGGACATCGTGGCGCGGATCGTCGTCCCGCCGGTGCAATGGGTGATCGCCCTGATGGCGTGGCTCGCCGGCCTCGGCTAAAGCCGCTCATGCGCCGTTCAGGCGCGCGCGGGCACAGGCGCGCGAACAATGGGAGGATCGGGATGCTCAAACAGACCTTGATCGCCGCGGCCCTGATCGGCGCCGTTCCGGCACTCGCCGATCCGCCGGCCGCCGACGGCCCTCGCGAGACCCGTGTTCCGCGCATGGGCCACTTCCTCGATTGGCGTCCCGACGGCGTTCGTGGTCTCTTCATCCAGGCGGATACAGGCCGCTGGTATTATGCCCGGCTGCAGGCCGATTGCCCGCGCCTCGCGGCCCGCTCCAACGTTCGCTTCGAGGCCGCCCCGAACGGCGATTTCGACCGCTACAGCGCGGTGCGCGCCCAGGGCTGGCGCTGCCAGGTCGCGAGCGTGACGGATTCGGACGCGCCTCCGGGCTACCGGCCCTAGCAAAGCGGCGCGCGCGCGCTAATCTGCCGCGCGTGGCCAAGCTCTATTTCTACTACGCCTCGATGAATGCGGGGAAGTCGACGACGCTCCTGCAGGCGGACTTCAACTATCGCGAGCGGGGCATGGAGACGATGCTCTACACCGCCGCGCTCGACGACCGGGTCGCCCAGGGCGTGATCGCCTCGCGCATCGGCCTGCAGATCGGCGGGCACCTCTACGACCGCGAGACCGATATCCGCCACGAGGTCGAGGAGGAGCTGAAGAAGCGCAAGCTTCACTGCATCCTGCTCGACGAGGCGCAGTTCCTGACCCGCGCGCAGGTCGTCCAGCTCGCCTCGATCTGCGACGAGCTCGACATTCCGGTGCTCGCCTATGGCCTGAGGACCGACTTCCAGGCCAATCTGTTCGAGGGCAGCGCGCATCTGCTCGCGCTGGCCGACAGCCTGGTCGAGCTGAAGGCGGTCTGCGAGTGCGGCCGCAAGGCGACGATGAACCTGCGCGTCGACGCCGACGGGCGCGCGGTGAGCCAGGGCAAGTCGATCGAGATCGGCGGCAACGACCGCTACATCTCGCTCTGCCGCCGCCACTTCATGGAACGGATCGCCGAGGTCGAGGGCGAGCAGCTTCGTTTCGCCATCGCGCGCGAGGCGCGGCCGGTTGAAGCCGAGAAACCCGTCCCCATATCCTCGTAAGGCTCGGGGAGGTTTTCATGGTCAGTCCGCTGTTCACTGCGTTCGCGCTTATCGCCTGCGGGCGTGTCGAGGTGCCGCCCGCCCCCCAGCAGCCGCCCGTGCCGCAGATCCGCGGCGTCGTGCGCGAGGACATCGAGGCCAAGTCCGACAGGACCCGCGCGCGCCGGTAGCGGCGCCGTGCACGGCTGGATCGTCATCGACAAGCCGGTCGGCCCGACGTCCACCCAGGTCGTCGGCGCGGTCAAGCGCGCGTTGCGCGAGGGCGGTTATCCCAAGGTGAAGGTCGGCCACGGCGGAACGCTCGACCCGCTGGCGAGCGGCGTGCTGCCGATCGCGCTGGGCGAGGCGACCAAGCTGTCGGGCCGGATGCTCGACGCGGACAAAGTCTACGATTTCACGATCCGCTTCGGCGAGGAGACCGACACGCTCGACGGGGAGGGGAAGGTGGTGGCGGTCTCCGACCAGCGACCGACGCTCGCCGAAATCGAGGCCGTGCTCCCGCAATTCACAGGGCCCATCGAGCAGGTGCCCCCTGCTTATTCGGCGCTGAAGGTGGAGGGCAGGCGCGCCTACGATCTGGCGCGCGCGGGTGAGGAAGTCGCGCTCGCCAGTCGCAGCGTGTCAATTCATGCGCTCGGGATCGAAGGCACCGGGCCTGACGAGGTGACCCTCGAAGCCCGCGTCTCCAAGGGCACCTACATCCGCTCGCTCGCCCGCGACATCGCCCGGGCCTTGGAAAGCGTCGGCCACGTCACCATGTTGAGACGGACGAGAGCCGGCCCGTTCGGCCTCGATTCCGCGATTTCGCTGGACAAATTGGCTGAGGCCTCTAAGGGCCGCACCCTTGAACAACACCTCCTGCCGCTGACGGCGGGGCTGGACGACATCCCGGCTCTTCCCGTCACACCCGATCAGGCAGGGGCGCTCCGCCAGGGGCGCGTTTTGATCGGGATCGCCGCACAGCCGGGGCTCCACCTCGCGATCGACCGTGAAACCCCGGTCGCGCTGGTCGAACTCAGCGGAGACGAACTCCGCGTGGTGCGCGGCTTCAACTTGTGACTTTTTGAAAGGATTTGACGATGTCGGTGACAGCCGAGCGCAAGCAGAAGATCATCAAGGACAACGCCCAGTCGAAGGGCGACACCGGTTCTCCCGAGGTGCAGGTCGCAATCCTCACCGAGCGGATCATCAACCTCACCGAGCATTTCAAGACCCACGCCAAGGACAACCATTCGCGGCGCGGCCTCCTGATGCTCGTCAACAAGCGGCGTTCGCTGCTTGATTATCTGAAGCGCGAGGACAGCGAGCGCTACAGCGCCCTGATCGCGAAGCTCGGACTTCGTAAGTAAAGCTGGAGCGGCCCTTGATGGGCCGCTTCGCATATCCGGCGCCTGCAATTCGGTGGGCGGCGGAGACGGACCATAGGGGTCCGGAACGATGCGGGCAGAAAGGCCCGCAACAGAGGCCCCCGCCGCATAGGGCGCGCGGGAGTTTAAGGAAATCAGATGTTTGACATGAAGAAAGTTGAAATCGAGTGGGGCGGCAAGACCCTCACGCTCGAAACGGGCCGCGTTGCCCGCCAGGCCGACGGCGCGGTTCTCGCGACCTACGGTGAAACCGTCGTCCTGTGCGCCGTCACCGCGGCGCGCTCGGTCAAGGAAGGGCAGGACTTCTTTCCGCTGACCGTCCACTACCAGGAAAAATTCTCGGCCGCCGGGCGTATCCCGGGCGGCTTCTTCAAGCGCGAGCGCGGCGCCACCGAGAAGGAGACTCTCACGAGCCGCCTGATCGATCGGCCGATTCGGCCGTTGTTCCCCGAAGGTTTTTATAATGAAATCAATGTCATAGCCCAAGTTTTGAGCTATGATGGCGAGACCGAGAGCGACATTCTGGCGATGATCGCGGCGAGCGCGGCGCTGACGCTTTCGGGCGTTCCGTTCATGGGCCCGATCGCCGCGGCGCGGGTCGGCTATCAGGACGGCGAATATCAGCTCAACCCGTCGCAGGAGCAGGTCAAGGAAGGCCAACTCGACCTCGTCGTCGCCGGCACCCACGACGCGGTGATGATGGTCGAATCGGAGGCCAAGGAGCTTTCCGAAGAGATCATGCTCGGCGCCGTCATGTTCGCCCACCGCGAGTGCCAGAAGGTGATCGACGCGATCATCAAGCTCGCCGAAAAGGCCGCCAAGGACCCCTGGGACCTGGCCGCCCCGCAGGACCAGAGCGCGCGCAAGGCGAAGCTCAAGACCCTGATCGGCAAGGACCTCGAGGCGGCCTACAAGCTGACCAACAAGTCCGAGCGCCAGAACGCGATCAACGACGCCCGCGCCAAGGCCCGCGAGAGCCTGGCGGACCTCGCCGAGAGCGATCCGGCCGAATATCTCGGCACGCTCAAGCTGGTGAAGAAGCTCGAGGCGGACATCGTTCGCACCGCGATCCTCAAGGACGGCCGCCGAATCGACGGCCGCGACACGAAGACCGTTCGCCCGATCGAGGCGATCGTCGGCTTCCTGCCGCGCACCCACGGCTCGGCTTTGTTCACGCGCGGCGAGACCCAGGCGATCTGCACGACCACGCTCGGCACGAAAGAGTCCGAGCAGATGATCGACGGCCTGACCGGTCTTTCGTACGAGCGCTTCATGCTCCACTACAACTTCCCGCCTTATTCGGTCGGCGAAGTCGGCCGCTTCGGTGCTCCCGGACGGCGCGAAGTGGGCCACGGCAAGCTCGCCTGGCGCGCGCTCAAGGGCGTGCTGCCGACGCATGACGAGTTCCCCTACACGATCCGGATATTGTCCGACATCACCGAGTCCAACGGCTCGTCGTCGATGGCGACGGTCTGCGGCGGGTCGCTGTCGATGATGGACGCCGGCGTGCCGCTCAAGGCCCCGGTCTCGGGCATCGCCATGGGCCTGATCCTCGAGGGCAAGGATTTCG
>DASQJU010000098.1:0-5099 GCA_035630915.1 Allosphingosinicella sp. | reverse complement strand
TGTAGATGACTGGCACGCGCCAACTCCCCTCAGCCCAGACCTCGTGGTCGCTTCCCTCGTTGAAGCCGCCGATCTCCGCCTGCAGCGCGCGCCGGTCGCCCGCCGGATCGATCAGCGGCATGGCGGCGTTGCCGGTGTCGGCATAGGCCATGGACTGGGCGTTGACCCAGCGGCCGAAGGTGAAGCCGACGTCGGAAACGAAGCTCGGCAGGCTGGGCGGCGAGCCGTGGACGCGCAGCACCGACTTGGTGATCTCGGTGTCGCCGCCGATCATGTCGAGGTGGATCGCCGCCAGCGCGCGGCGGGCGAATTCCGGGCGGGCGTTCAAGAGCGAGATCGTGCACTCGACCTCGCAGGGCCAGAGGAAGCGGATGGTCCGCGCCGGCTGCGGAAGCGCGCCACTGCGAACGAGGCGGCTCAGGGTCCGCGCGGCCTCGAGCTCGCCGGCGCAGCCCGATGCGTTGTCGTTGGCACCGGGCGAAGGATGATCGAGATGGCAGGAATAGACGATCTCGTGCGCGCGGTCGCGGCCCGGAATCACCGCCGTGGGGATCAGGTAGGCGCCGGCGGTCCGTCCGGCATCGACCTCGGCGCGCAGGTGGACGGTCTCGCCGCGCCGCAGCCGCTCCTGCCAGCCATGGGCACGCGCCGGAGAGACCATGAAGGCGAAGGCCGGGTGCGCGGGGAAGCTGTCGAGATGCCCCCAGCGAACCAGGCTCTCATCCTCGCCCCACCAGGCGGTGCGCTGGTTCTGCGCCCAGGAGACGATCCCCGCGGCGCCGAAGCGGCCGACGGCGAGCGCCTCCACCGCGCCGGGCTGCGATGAGGTCAGGACGAGCCGCCCGCGCACATCCTTGCCTGCATAATCGGCTTCGGTCGTGCCCGCGCCGATGTCGACGAGGTCCGCGTCGGCGCGGCCGGAGACGCTGTCCTGGGCGAGGCTGATCGGATTCTCGGCCCAGGAAGCGATCCGCTCCTGCCCTTCCCAGAGTTCGGCGAAGCTGGCGTTCCACGCCGAGCGCGAGCGCTGCGTGCCGTAGAAGATCGTGCCGTCCGCCGGGAGCGAGAGTATCTCGACCTCGTCGAGGCCGTATTCGCGCAGCCGGTCGGCGATCGTCTCGGCCGCCGCGCGATAGCCCTCCGAACCACGCATCCGGTGGTGCTGCGAGAGGGTTCGGACGGTCCGCAGCGCGAGGGAGCCCGAAACTTCGGCGGCAATCGCCCTCCCCTGTTCCGGCGGCAGCAGCGGTGGCGCCGGGGCGCCTTGTGCTAGCAGGAGCAACGCCGTGAAAAACGTCATGCGCGCTCCCGGCGCAGCGGCCGCTTCAGGTAGAATTCGCTGTAATAGGCCTGGAAGAAGGCGGCCGCCGGAGTCGCGACGATCGCGCCCAGCAGGCCGAAGGCGAGCGCGAAGGCCAGCGTGAAGAAGAGCAGCAGCACCGGATGGAGCTGCATCGTCGCGCCGCGGATCTTGGGCGCGACGATGCTACCGAGAATCTCGTTAGAGACGAGATAGTAGATCGTGACCCAGACCGGCGTCATCGGCCCGACTGTTAGCGACAGGAGGATCGGCGGCGCGGCCATCACATAGCCGCCGATGCGCGGGATGAAATCGGCGAAGAAGGCGAGCACCGCCCAGACCAGGGCGCCGGGTACCTCCATCCAGCTGAGGAAGGCGAACACCGCGACGGCCTGGATCGCACCGATGACCAGGCTCGCCTTGGTCCAGCCGATCACGGCGTGGCGCGCGCGGCGATAGGCGCGCATGCCCGGCGCCAACGCATGGCGCGGCAGGCTGCCGAGATAGGCGCGCAGGATCGGCTTGGGATCGAGCACGATATAGGCGACCGTGCTGAGGAAGATGATCGTCAGCGCGACCAGCGCCAGCAGCGAGAGCGAGATGCCGCTGATCCCCTGAAACAGCACGGCCGGCGGAGGCGCCAACGAGGCGGTGCCGGCGCCGCCGCTGAAATAAGCGTGCAGCTCGGGATAGCGGGCGAACAGGACTGCGATCTGGCCGTCGATGCGGGTGATGAACTCGGGCAGCTGGTTGACCAGCAGCACCATCTGCGCCGCGAGCTGTGGGATGACCAGCGCGCCCAAAAGCCCGATCGAGGCGAAGAAGATCAGCAGCGTCAGAAGCCCGGCATTGTGGCGCCTCATGCCCCGGCGCACGAACCATTCCACCGGCGCCGAAAGCGCGATCGCCACCACCGCCGCGAAGAACAGCAGCAGGATCGCGATCACGATCTTTTCGAGGAACCACAAGGCGACGACGGCGGCCGCCGCGGCAAGGACGAAGCCGAGCCAGGAAGCGATCAGGGTCGGGCGCGGGCGCGCTGGGGCTTCGTCCATGAGGTTTCCTAACGCAGCCGAACCCTTCCGCCAACAGAAGCGAGCCTGTAGAGAGGCCGCGATGGAAACCAGGCATCTCGGCCAGAGCAGTTCGCTCCCCGCATCGCCGGAGGAGGCGTCGCTCGATTACGTGCCCAATCCGCGGCCGGGCGCGCTCTATCTGGTGCGCTTCGCCGCGCCGGAATTCACCTCGCTCTGCCCGGTTACCGGCCAGCCCGATTTCGCGCATCTCGTGATCGACTATGCGCCGGACGCGACGATCGTCGAATCCAAGTCGCTGAAGCTGTTCCTCGGCGCCTTCCGCAACCATTGCGGCTTCCACGAGGACGTGACCGTCGGCATCGGCCAGCGCCTCGCCGAAGAGATGAAGCCGCGCTGGCTCAGGATCGGCGGCTATTGGTATCCGCGCGGCGGCATCCCGATCGACGTCTTCTGGCAGTCCGGATCGCCGCCCGAGGGCCTGTGGCTGCCGGATCAGGGCGTCGCCCCCTATCGCGGCCGGGGCTGAGGCGATGAAGATCGCCGTTCACGGCGCCGGGTCGATCGGCTGCTATGTCGGCGGCGCCTGGGCGGCGGCGGGGCTCGACGTGACCCTGATCGGCCGCGAGCGCGTCGGGCGCGAGATCGCCGAGAACGGCCTCACCCTCACCGACAGCGAGGGCCGCCGAATGGAGCTCAGGCCCGACGAAATCCGTTTCTCGACCCGCCAGAAGGACCTCGCCGGCGCCGATCTGATCGCGCTCTGCGTCAAGAGCACCGGGACCGAAGGCGCGGCGAAGGAGATCGCCCGTCACGCGCGCGGGGACGTGACGGTGATCAGCTTCCAGAACGGCGTGAGCAACGTCGATCTGCTCAAGGCAAAGCTGCCCAAGGCGACCGTGCTGCGCGGCATGGTGCCGTTCAACGTCGCCGCGCTCGGCAACGGCCGCTGGCACAAGGGCGTCGCCGGAACGCTCTGGGTCGAGGACCATCCGCTCTCCCGCGACCTCGCGGAGCGGATCGGCAAGGGCTCCGGGCGGTTGCATTTGTCGGACGACATGGTCGGCGTCGCCTGGGGCAAATTGCTGATCAATTTGAACAACGCGGTGAATGCCCTCTCCGGCAAGACGCTGCTCGAGCAACTCAGCGACCGCAATTACCGGCGCGTCGTCGCCGCTTCGCAGGTCGAGGCGCTGGAGATCCTCAAGGCCGCCGGCATCACGCCGGCCAAGACCGGGCCGATCGCGCCGCATCTGATGCCGCACGTGATCGGCGCGCCCGATTTCATCTTCCGCCAGATGGTGCTCAAGCGGCAGAAGATCGACGCTCGGGCGCGCTCGTCGATGGCCGACGATTTCGCCGCGCGACGCCCGACCGAGATCGACTATCTGAACGGCGAAGTGGTGCGGCTCGCCCACAGTCTCGGCCGGCCCGCGCCGGTCAACGAAGAGATCGTCAGCCTCGTCCGCCAGGCCGAGGCCGGCGTCGAACGGACCTGGAGCGCCGCCGAGCTTCGCGCGCACGTTCTCAAGCGCCATCGCGGCGCCGCGGGCTTCGGATACTGAATATCGTTTCTTCGTTTGACAGCCGCTAGCCCTCCGCTCCATGCGCGGCGCGGGGGACTTCGAAAGAAAGGCCGCATTCATGCTGCGCAGGCTTCCGCTCGTCTCCACCCTCGCTCTTGTCGTCGCCGCCACCGCCCCAAGTGCCGCCCAGCAAGCCGCGGCGCCCGCCGCCGTTCAGCCGGTCCGCACCGACGTGCCGAGCCAGCTGCCGCGCACAATCCGCCCGCTCCATTACACGATCCGCGTCCGCCCCGACGCGGCGAACCTGCGCTTCAGCGGCATTGAGACGATCGAGCTCGCGGTGCTCGAGGCGACCGACCGGATCACGCTCAACGCCGTCGACATCGATTTCAACGCGGTGACGCTGATCGGACCGGGCGGCAGCAACCACCGCATCACCGATCGCGACCGCGATGAAGAGAACCAGACCGTAACCTTCCGCTTGGCCGACCGCCTCGCGCCGGGCCGCTATCAGCTGCGGATCGACTATGCCGGCAAGATCGACACCCAGGCGGCCGGCCTGTTCGCGCTCGATTATGCGGCCGCCGACGGCACTCAGAAGAGATCGCTCTTCACCCAGTTCGAGGCGCCAGACGCACGCCGCATGTTCCCCGGCTGGGACGAGCCCCAGTTCCGCACGCCCTATGATCTCAGCGTCGTCGTTCCCGCCGGGCAGATGGCGGTCGGCAACATGCCGGTGGCGCGAACCGAGCGTCAGTCCGACGGCACCAGCCTGGTCACTTTCCAGACCACGCCCGCCATGTCGTCCTACCTGCTGTTCCTCGCCGTCGGCGAGTTCGACCGGATCACCGCCCGCGCGGCCGGCACCGAGGTCGGCGTCGTCACTCGGCGCGGTGCCGGTTCGCAGGGCCGCTGGGCGCTCGAAAGCTCGGCCCGGATCGTGCCGTGGTACAACAGCTACTTCGGGACCAATTACCCGTTGCCCAAGCTCGACAACATCGCCGGCCCGGGCAGCAGCCAGTTCTTCGGCGCGATGGAGAATTGGGGCGCGATCTTCACCTTCGAAAGCGTTCTGCTCAACGATCCGGCGATCACCACCGAGGCCCGCCGCCAGGACATTTTCACCGTCGCCGCCCATGAAATCGCCCACCAATGGTTCGGCGATCTCGTCACCATGGCCTGGTGGAACGATCTGTGGCTGAACGAAGGCTTCGCTTCCTGGATGGAGACCAAGGCGAG
>DASQJU010000097.1:0-11955 GCA_035630915.1 Allosphingosinicella sp. | reverse complement strand
AAAGGGGCCGCCCCTCGCGAGACGGCCCTTTCTATCTAGAAACCGGCTGAAAGTACCACTTTCAGACGACAGTTTTAGCCCAGAAGCTCCTGCTCGAGCTTCTTCGCCATCTCCTCGATGTTTTCGGGAGGCCAGCCCGGGATGTCCATCCCGAGCCGAAGCCCCATGCTCGACAGCACTTCCTTGATCTCGTTCAGGCTCTTCCGCCCGAAATTCGGCGTCCGCAGCATCTCCGCCTCGGTCTTCTACACCAGATGAACAGGTCGCCATGTGCCCCGCACATGGCTGCGGACTGCCGGGGGCAGTTCGCGCCTGCTCATCCGATATAGATGATGCCGCATACAAAAAGGCCGCCTCGCGGCGGCCTTCCTGTCTACCTTCAAGGTTCGGCTTAGCCGAGAAGCTCCTGCTCGAGCTTCTTGGCCATCTCCTCGATGTTCTCGGGAGGCCAGCCCGGGATATCCATTCCGAGCCGAAGACCCATGGAAGCGAGGACTTCCTTGATCTCGTTGAGCGACTTGCGGCCGAAATTCGGAGTGCGGAGCATTTCCGCCTCCGTCTTTTGGACCAAGTCCCCAATGTAGATGATGTTGTCGTTCTTGAGGCAGTTGGCGCTGCGCACCGACAGCTCCAGCTCGTCCACCTTCTTGAGCAGATAGCGGTTGAGCTGGTTGGCGTCGGCTTCGCTCTGCTCGGCGCTCGGCGCGGCGACGCCGGCCATGGTCGGGACCTGCGCCATGCCCTCGTCGAAGTGGACGAACAGCTGGAGCTGGTCCTGCAGGATCCGCGCCGCATAGGCGATCGCGTCGTCGGGCGAGATCGTCCCGTCCGTTTCCACGGTCAGCGTCAGCTTGTCGTAATCGAGCTCCTGCCCGACGCGGGTGTTCTCGACCTTGTACGAGACCTGGCGCACCGGCGAGTAGAGCGCGTCGACCGGAATCAGGCCGATCGGCGCATCGACCGGGCGGTTCGAGGCGGCGGGGACGTAGCCCTTGCCGGTCTCGGCGGTCAGCTCGATGTTGAGCGAGGCGCCCTCGTCCAGATGGCAGATGACGAGATCGGGGTTCATCACCTCGATGTCGCCGGTCACCGCGATCTGGCCCGCGGTCACTTCCGCGGGGCCGGTGGCGGAGAGCTGGAGGCGCTTGGGCCCCTCGCCTTCCATGCGCAGGGCGACCTGCTTGACGTTGAGCACCATGTCGGTGACGTCCTCGCGGACGCCCGCGAGCGAAGAGAATTCGTGCAGCACGCCCTCGATCTTGATCGAGGTGACCGCGGCGCCCTGCAGCGACGACAGCAGCACCCGGCGCAGCGAGTTGCCGAGCGTGAGGCCGAAGCCGCGCTCGAGCGGCTCGGCGACGAAGGTCGCCTTGCGGCGCGCGTCGCCGGTCGCCTTTTTCTCGAGGCTGTTGGGCTTTTTCATTTCCTGCCAGTTCTTTGCGTTAACGGCCATGGGGTTCCTCTGGCGGTTGGGGAAGGCGTCCCTTCCCTATTTCTAACTTCAATTCTGTGGTCCGGCCGGCCGCGCCCGAGGGCGCGGGCCGATCAGACGCCCAAATTTAGACGCGACGCCGCTTGGACGGGCGGACGCCGTTGTGCGGGATCGGGGTCACGTCGCGGATCGAGGTGATCTGGAAGCCGACCGCCTGCAGCGCGCGGAGCGCCGATTCGCGGCCCGAGCCGGGGCCCTTGACCTCGACCTCGAGGGTGCGCACGCCATGTTCGGCGGCCTTCTTGCCGGCGTCTTCCGCCGCGACCTGGGCCGCATAGGGGGTCGACTTGCGGCTGCCCTTGAAGCCCATCATCCCCGCGCTCGACCAGGCAATCGCGTTGCCCTGGGCGTCGGTGATGGTGATCATCGTGTTGTTGAAGCTCGCATTCACGTGGGCGACGCCCGCCGTGATGTTCTTGCGCTCGCGCCGCCTGATGCGCTGAGGTTCGCGTGCCATAATGTTCGTTTCCTACCTAAATTTTCCAAAGAAGAGCGTTCGGCCGAGCGTTGCCCGGGCCGTTACTTCTTCTTGCCGGCGATCGGCTTGGCCTTGCCCTTGCGGGTGCGCGCGTTGGTGTGCGTGCGCTGGCCGCGGACCGGGAGGCCCTTCCTGTGGCGAAGGCCGCGATAGCAGGCGAGGTCCATCAGACGCTTGATGTTCATCGCCGTCTCGCGCCGAAGGTCGCCCTCGACCGTATGGTCGGAGTCGATCGCCTCGCGGATGTGGAGGACTTCCTGGTCGGTCAGGTCCTGGACCCGCCGCTCGCTCGGGATTCCGAGCTTGGCGGCGATTTCCCGGGCCTTGGTGCGGCCGATGCCGTGAATGTAGGTAAGGGCGATCTCGACCCTCTTGTTGGTCGGGATGTTGACGCCCGCGATACGTGCCATTGGTTTTTTCTCCTGCTCCACAGGCCGCTTTGGCATCGCGGCCTATCTCAGCGCTTCGTAGCCCCGGAAAACAGACAAAGCCGACAGGCGCAGGAATGCGCCGCCGGGTCAGCCGGTTAACGGGATGAGGGCCATTTAGGGAGCGGTCTTGCCTCTGTCAACAGGGCCGCGGAAGGGAATTCAGCTTGTTTCGTGCGGGACCATCGCCAGCAGCGCGTCGCGCTTTTTAGCGAGCAGGTCAAAGTCGCGCGCGGACGTCTTGCCGGCGATTCGGCCCATGGCGCGGTCGAGGCGTTCGCGTGCCGGTTCCGTCATCTCGCCGAGCGCTGAGACGACCTGCCGGCTCTCCCCGATCGCGCCGGAGCAGTGCAGCACCAGGTCGCAGCCGGCGGCGATCGCCGCCGACGCGCGCTCGGCGAGGCTGCCCGACAGCGCTTCCATCGCAACGTCGTCGCTCATCAACAGCCCGTGGAAGCCGATGGTCCCGCGGATGACTTCGCCGACAATGGTCGGCGAGACGGTCGCGGGCAGATCCGCGTCCCAGGCCGGATAGAGCAGGTGCGCGGTCATCGCCATCGGCGCGTCGCTGAGCGCGCGGAACGGGGCGACGTCGAGCGCCAGTTCCTCGCGCGAGGCGTCCACCACCGGCAACTCCTTGTGGCTGTCGGATCGGGCCCGGCCATGGCCGGGCATATGCTTGACCACGCCGATCACGCCGCCGGCCTCGAGCCCCTCGAGGATCGCGCGTCCCAAAGCGGCGACGCGCATGGGCTCGGCGCCGAGCGCGCGGTCGCCGATCACGTCGTGGGCGCCCTCGTGGCGAACGTCGAGCAAAGGCAGGCAATCGACGTTGATCCCGACCTCGGCCAGCATCAGGCCGAGCGCTTCGGCATTGACGCGCGCGGCTTCGATCGCGCTGATCGGCGCGATTTCGTAGAGCTCAGCGAAGCGCCAGGGGGCGGGGAATTTCGGCCATTCGGGCGGCCCCAGCCTGGCGACGCGGCCGCCTTCCTGGTCGATCAGGATCGGCAGGTCGTCCCGCCCCGCAATCTCCCGCAGCGAATCGGTCAAGGCACGCAGCTGGGCCTTGTTCTCGACGTTACGGGCGAACAGGACGAAGCCCGCCGGCTTCGCGTCGGCGAAGAAGTCGCGTTCCTCCGCGGTCAGGACGGGGCCCGACAGGCCGAGGATCGCAGGAAGCATTCCGTTCTAGTTGACGACCGCGCAGGTCTCGCCGGCCGCCTGCAGACGGTGACAGACGTTGGACGCGCCCGGTCCCGATGCGCGCAAGCGGTAGTAGGTCCGTCCGTTGACCTCGGCGGTGACCACCGAATGGCTGAGGGGCGCGAGATAGCGGAAGCGCCCGGACAGGCTGGTCCATGCGCCATTGGCCGCGCCGCCGCTCGAGAAGGCCCCGAGCTGGATCGTGCCGCCCGGTGCCGCAGGCTGGGCCGGAGCGGGCCTTGGTGCGGCGGGCGCAGGTGCCGTAGCGGGCGCCGGCGCCGGAGCGGCGGGACGCGGTGCCGCGGCGGGAGCCTGTGGCGCGGCGGTGACCGGTGCTTCGGGAACGGCGTTGACGTTGAGATTGCCTTGCGGCTGCTGGCCGGCGCTGGCGGCGGCGGAGACGTCGCCCTCCCCGGTCACGTTCATGCCGCCGGGATTGGCCGGGCGCACCTTATAGTCGCCCTCGGGCGCGGCGATGACCTCGCCGGTCGCGTCCTGCCCGCGATTGCCGAGCCAGAACAAACCGCCCACGATGACTCCGATCGCGACCAGCCCGATGACGATAGCCGCAACCAGCTTGGCGATCGAAGGCCCCTCGCTGTCCTCTTCCTCGACCGCTTCCAGCCAGGGAAGCCGATCCTCGCTCCCCACCTGGAGCGTGTCGTCCGCGTCGTCCTCGCCCATCACAGCATCTCCTCGGCCGCCGTCACTCCCATGACGCCAAGGCCGTTCCGGACAACTTGCCCGATCGCGTCGGCCAATTCCAGCCGCGCGCGTGTCAAATCGGGATTCTGTGCCACGAGGAAACGCTTTTCGGGATCGTCATTGCCCTTGTTCCACTGGCCGTGGAACGCGGCGGCGAGGTCGCCGAGGTAGAAGGCGATGCGGTGCGGCTCGTGGGCGGCGGCCGCCGCCTCGACGATGCGCGGGAATTGCGCGGCGAGCCCGACCAGCGCCAGCTCGTCCGCGTCGAGCAGCGAGAGATCGGCCTCGGCGGGCAAGTCGATGCCCGCTTCCTTGGTCCGCCGGTGAAGCGAACAGATCCGGGCGTGAGCATATTGGACGTAGAAGACCGGATTGTCCTTCGACGCCTCGACCACCTTGGCGAAGTCGAAATCCATCTGGGCATCGTTCTTGCGGGTCAGCATGGTGAAGCGCACGACGTCCTTGCCGACCTCCTCGACCACTTCGGCCAAGGTGACGAAGCTGCCCGAGCGTTTCGACATCTTGACCAGCTCGCCGCCGCGCAGCAGCCGGACCATCTGCACGATCTTGACGTCGAGCGCCGGCCGGCCCGCCAGCGCTTCGACCGCGGCCTGGGTCCGCTTCACCGTCCCCGTGTGGTCGGCGCCCCAGACGTTGATCAGTTCGTCCGATTTCTCGAGCTTCTGCATGTGATAGGCGGTGTCGGCGCCGAAATAGGTCCAGCTGCCGTCCGATTTCTTGAGCGGGCGATCCTGGTCGTCGCCGAACGCGGTCGAACGAAACAGGGTGAGCTCGACCGGCTCCCAATCCTCGGCGACCTTGCCCTTGGGCGGCTCGAGATGCCCGCGATAGACCAGCCCCTTCGCCTCGAGGGCGGCGGCCGCGCGGTCGACCGCGCCGGAGCGCTGGACCTCCGCTTCGGACGCGAACAAATCGTGATGCACGCCGAGCTTGGCGAGATCGGCCCGGATCAGGTCGAGCATCGCCGCGACCGTCTTGCGGCGGAAGATCTCCAGCCAGGCGCTTTCCGGCGCGTCGGCATAAGTGTCGCCGAATTCGGCCGCGAGCGCTTCGCCGACCGGCTTAAGATACTCGCCCGGATAGAGGCCTTCGGGGATCTCGCCGATCTCGCGGCCGAGCGCCTCAAGGTAACGCAGGTGCGCCGAGCGGGCGAGAACGTCGACCTGGCCGCCGGCGTCGTTGACATAATATTCGCGGATTACCTCGTGGCCCGCATATTCGAGCAGGTTGGCGAGCGCATCGCCGACCACCGCGCCCCGGCAATGCCCCATGTGCATCGGACCCGTCGGGTTGGCCGAGACATATTCGACGTTGACCCGCTGGCCCCGGCCGATGGCCGAGCGGCCATAATCGTCGCCGGCGGCGAGGATCGCGCTCAGCTCCTCTTCCCAGACCACGCGCTTCAGCCGGACGTTGATGAAGCCCGGCCCCGCCACTTCGGCGCTCTCCACCGTCCCCAGGTCCGCCAGCCGCGGCACGATCGCCTCGGCCAGCGCGCGAGGATTCATCCCGGCACGCTTGGCCAGCACCATCGCCGCATTGGTCGCGAGATCGCCATGCGAAGCGTCGCGCGGCGGCTCCACCGCGACCGCATTGCGCTCGATCCCGGGCGCGAGGACCCCATCGGCTTCGAGGGCGTCGAGCACATCGTTCACATGCGCGGCAAAGCGGGCGTAGAGCGTCACGGGCACTTTCCAAAGCTACGGGAAGGCGCGGCTCTATACGATGGGCGGGCGGAATTGAAGGATCAGGTCCGGATCAATCCTTCGAGCGCCCGCCCGTTGCCGATATTGGGGAACAAGGCGCGCCCGGTTCGCGCCGGATCGAGCCGGTAATGCTCGGCCATCGCGCTGGCGATCAGCAGGTCGAGATCGGCGGTCGGCTTGAGGTCGCGTCCTTCGTAGAGCGCGCTTGCCCCAAGCCCCGGCCAATCCGCGACCACCCGGCCACCGGCGACCGCGCCGCCGAGCAGTATGGCGAGCGAAGCGGTGCCGTGGTCGGTGCCGCCGGTGCCGTTGGGCGCGGCGGTGCGGCCGAACTCCGTGGCGACGAGCACGAGCGTGTTCGACCAGTCGGCGCCGAGGCCGGTCTTGAGCGCGGCGATCATCGCGTCGAGGCCGCGGAGCTGGAAGCCGAGGCGGCCTCGCTGGTTGGCGTGCGTATCCCAGCCGCCCGTCTCGATCACCGCCATTCGCGCGCCCTCGGCGCCGGATAGCAGGCGCGCGGCGAGCGCGCCGGTCGCGGCGCCGTTGCGGCCGATGTCGCCCCCGACATCCCCCGCCATCGCACGGGTCTGCATCGCCTGTTCCCAGGCGGCGTGAAGCTCCGCGTCACCTGCGTAGAGGCTGGAGACGCGGGCCATCAGATCCTCGGACGCGTCGGGCAGGTTCGAGGGCGCGTAGGAGGCCACTTCGCGGCTGCCACGCAGCACGACCGGCACCGTCGCCGACACCGCGATCGCCCGGCTATCGCGCGCCGGAATGAGGCCGAGCAGGCGGTTCATCCAGCCGTCGCGCAGCGCATAGGCCGCGTTGCCGCCGGTCTCGAGGATGTTCTGCCCGTCGAAATGCGATCGGTCGCGATAGGGCGAGGCGACGGCGTGGACGAACAGGGCCTCGCGCGCCTGATAAAGGCCTGCAATCTGCGCCAGATTGGGGTGGAGGGTGAAATCGCCGATCCGAGCGCCGCCCGCGAAATCCTCGGCGAAGGCGCCGCGGATCCCGCCGAACGCAGGATCGGCGGTCGGCGCCAATGTGCCGAGACCGTCGGCGGCGCCGCGCTGGATGATGAAGAGGAAGCGCCGGTCGGTCGCCGCCTGGGCGATGGCGACGTGCGGCGCGGCGAGGAGGACGGCCGCTCCCGCGGCGCTTCCCAGAAAGGTCCTGCGGTCGATCATCGTCATCTCCTCAGGAATTCCGGCGAGACGAGCAGCAGCGCCAGCCCCTGCCCCGGGCTTTCGGCCCGCGCGACCGCCTGCGCCGTCGCCTCCGAAAGCGCGCCCGGAAGGACCCGAGGGCCAAGCTGGCGCGCATCGATCTGGCCGCCGGTGCGCGCCGCGATTCGCTCGGCAGCCTCGACCCGGCGCAGCAAGGCGTCGGGGCCCGCCCAGCTCGGGCCGATATCGTCGAATCCGGCGGGCGAGCCGGGCCGCCAGATCGGCTGACCGAGCTGGATCATTAGCCCAGCCGCGCGCTGCGGCTCGACCTGGCGCGCGCCGACCGCGCGCAGCGCCGCGACCGACCAGTCCCAGGGATTGCGGAGCTTGGGGGTCGCCCGATCCCACGCCTCGGGGGAATCGAGGATCGCGCGATAGACGGTCGGCAGGTCACCCCCGGAGCGCAGCCAGGCGGCGGTCAGCCGCTCGACCATCGCCGGCGGCGGATCGTCGCCCGCGAAATGGCGGGCGAGCTTGGTCGAGATGTGCCGGGCCGTGCGCGGATCTGCGGCGAGATCGTCAAGCACGGCGAGCCCCTGCGCCAGCCCTTGCTGGCGGTAGGCGCGCCCGACGATGGTCCGCGCGCCCGGCTCGTGGATCCGCTCGGCGAAGAGGAAATCGCCGGCGCGACCGCTGCCGCCGAGCAGGCGCCGGATCGGCCCGCGCGTCAGCCCGTCCACTGTCCAGCCGGTCAGCGCCCGGGCGAATTCGGTGACGTCCGCCTGGCTGTAGCCCGAGCCGACGCCTAGCGTGTGCAGCTCGAGGATTTCACGGGCCAGATTCTCGTTGAGCCCGCGCCGCTGGCGGGCGAAGCGCGCCGCAAGCTGCCCGCCCTGCGACTGGGGCCCGATCGACTGGGCCTGGTCGAGATAGAGCAGCATAGCCGGATGCTGCTCGACCGCGACCAGCATGTCGCGGAACTTGCCCAGCACGTGCGGGCGGATCGCCTCGAACTCGAGCAGCCCGGCGAGCCCGATCACGGTCAGCTTGTCGGCCGAGACGGCGAAATGATTGGCCCAGAAATGGACCATGCGCTCGACGAACGGCGCGGACGTGATCAGCGCCGCGTTGGTCCGCGCGCCGACCATCGCCAGATAATTCCGGCGGCTGACGCCGCGGATGAAGCGCCGCGCGCTGTCGGGCAGCCCGGCCAACTGGTCGTCCATCCCGCCTTGAGCCGGGCCTTGCGCCTCCATCTCCATCGGCTGCGCGGCCTCGCGGCGGCGATTGCCCTGGCCGCGCACCTCCTCGAGATAGTCCGAGAGGCCGCTCGCCACCTCGGCGCGGCTCGGCGCGGCGGCGATCGCCTCGGGCCGCGGGTCGAAGCGATCGAGCTGGCCCGCGAGCCAGCGGCGCGGGTCTTGGGGCGCCGAGTCGTCGGCCCGCGCGCCGAGGCCGAAGCGGTTGAAAGCAATGGATAAGGTCGACATCGGCTTCGAGCCCTGATCAGCCTGTCATGGCGCGATCATAACAGGACAATGTCGCGCCGTTATTCCGCGATTGTCGCGATTCGTCGCAGCGGCGCGCCGCTCGCCTCCGGTCCGAAAATCTCGTCGTGGCAGCGCACCGCGAAGCGATCGGTCATCCCCGCGACGAAATCGCCGATCCCGCGCACCAGGTCCGCCTCGCTTGCCGGCTGCCATGCGATCGGAAGCAGACGGGGATCGGCCCTATAGGCCGCGAACAGGCGGGCAAGCAGCGCCTGCGCCTCGGTTCGCACCGCCTTGACCACCGGCGCATCGTACATGCGCGCATAGAGGAAGCGCTTGAGCGCGCGCTCTTCGGCGGCCAGTTGGTCCGAGAAGCCGGCGAGCGGACGCCCCGCCCCGCGCACCGCCGCGACCGAGTCCACGCCTGCGGTGCGCGCCCGTGTTTCGCCCAGCACGTCCGCAACCATCAGGCCGATCAACTCGCGCACCAGCTCGGGTACCAGCCGCGCCTCGGCGATCTCGGGATAGCGCGCGCGGACCGCGTCCCAGGTACGCGCCACCAGCGGAACCTCGAGTAGCTCCTCGAGCGTGAACAGGCCGGCGCGCAGCCCGTCGTCGATATCGTGATTGTCGTAGGCGATATCGTCCGAAATCGCGGCGATCTGCGCCTCGAGCCCAGGCCAGCTTTCCAGCTCCAGCGGCCATTCGGCATCCGCTTCGGCCAGCGCCCAGGGCGCACCGGTCACCGGCCCGTTATGCTTGGCCAGTCCTTCGAGCGTCTCCCAGCTGAGGTTGAGGCCGGGGAAGCGGGGATAGGGGCTTTCGAGCCGTGTGAGCAGGCGGATCGTGTGCGCATTGTGATCGAACCCGCCCGCCTCGGCCATCGCCTCCTTGAGCACGTCCTCGCCGGCATGGCCGAACGGCGGGTGGCCGATGTCGTGGGCCAAGGCCAGCGCCTCGGTCAGATCCTCGTTGATCCCGAGCGCTCTGGCGAGAGTCCGCGCGATCTGCGCCACTTCGAGGCTGTGGGTGAGGCGAACGCGGTAATGATCGGCGTCGGGCGAGACGAACACCTGGGTCTTGTGGCGGAGGCGGCGGAACGGGATCGAATGGATGATCCGGTCGCGATCGCGCTGGAAGGTGTCGCGCGGCCCGCGGTTAGCGCGATCGTCTTCCGCGTGAAGACGTCCCCTGCTCAGGTTCGGATCGGTGGCGAGCGGCGCGAGACTCATTGGCGGTGGTCCGTCTCTGCTCCTGTCGCGGCCTCGCCCCGGCGCCCGCCGAGGCGGACGCGTCGGCGGTCTGGAGCCGCTCTATCTCCTGGCCCGCACTGCTTGTCCAGGCGAAAGCCCTGACCTCGCTCTGGCCGAGCCGGTTGACGAAAGCCTGGGCTTCGCGCTCACTGGCGAAGGGGCCGACGAGCAGGCGGTTGGTCGCGTTCGCGGGCGTCGTATAGGGCGTCCGCCCCCTGAGCGCCGCCGGTGCCAGGTCGCGCAGTCGGGCGAATTCGCGCGGCATAGACGAACGATTGGCGCCGCCGGCGATCTGCACCCAGTGACGCGCCGGATTTGGGGGCGGCGTGTTGCGCGCCGCTCGGCCGCGCGGCGGCGTGGCTTCCGCGGTGCGGGTCGGGCGGGTTGCGACAGGCGTGGGACGTGCTTCTCGCGCCGCCGGGCGCGGCGGAGGCGGTGCATTCTGCTCGGTGGGTAGCGACTGAACGAGCGCAGTGACCGCGCTGAAATCGGTCGGCCGGGACGATTGCGGCTCGACCGCCGGCGCCGGCGGTTCGGATGGTCCGAGGCTGAATCCCGGGGTGGCCGGCGCGCTCGGCGGGATATCGACCGGCTGCGGGCCGGCCTCCGTCGGCGACGCTTCCGGTTCCGGCTTAGGTTCGGAACTTGGCGGCTCGAACCGCTGGATCGGTGCCTCGGCGACCTGAACCGGCCGGAGAGGCGCTTCCGCCTGCCGTTCGGGTTCGGGCCCGGGCGGCTCGAACCGTTGCGGCTGGGCCTGGGCGATCTGGACTGGGCGCGATCGCGGCTCGACCGGCGGCGCCTCAACCGATCCGCGCGGCGCGCGGATCAGCGTCGCGACCGGCGCGTCCTCTGCGCGCGAACGCCGGCGGTCGCTTCGATTGAGCGGCTCGGCCGGCTGCGGCCGGGCGCGCGCGGGCACCGCGGCCTCCGGAACAGGCTGATAGCTGGCGACCTGCATCGAGCGTGCATTGGCCGGGAAGCGGCCGAAATGGACCGCGGCCGCCTTCTGCGCGGGAGTGAGCATGTGCAGCCGCTGGAAGAACGGTACCATCGCCGTCGCATTGGCGCCGGGCATCATCCGGCCCGCCGTGTCCTCGGCGCCGCGCGCGTCGCCGGTCAGAGCGAGGACGAAGGCCTGCGCGCGCCAGCCGGCGCGGTCGCGGCGGCGCAGCTGCGCGTCGAGCACCCGCAGCGCCTGATCGCGATGCCCGCTGATCGCCAGCGAGAGCGCGAGACGCCGTTCGATCTCGGCATCGGGGCGATAGCGCAGCGCGGTCTGGTAATCACGCTGGGCGCGGGCCGGATCGCCGGCGAGGTCGTAGGCCAGCCCGCGGTCGGCGGCGATCTCGGCCTCGGGAGCGCCGAGCGCGATCGCCCGCGCGAACAACGGGAGAGCCTGGTCGGCGCGCTCCATCCGCACGAGGGCGGCCGCCATGCCGGCCTTGACGCGGGCATTGGCCGGATCGATCTCGTCGGCCCGCGCGAAGAAGCCGAGCGCCGCCTCTGCATCGCCCATGGCATTGGCGGCGCGGCCGGCGCCGACCAGCGCGTCCAGCGAGCGCGGATTGTTGGCGAGAGTAACGAGGTTGCGGCGCAACTCCGCTCCGGGACCGGTGTCAAGCGATTGGACGATCGCGCCCTGCGGCACTCGCGCGCGCGCCGACGTCTCGGGCGCGTCCATTTCCTGGGCGCGTGCCGCCCCGCCGGTCAACAATGTCCCCGTCGCCGCGAGCAAGATGCCGCGGCGAAACCCCGCCGATATCGTCATGGCTCCGGTAAATAGGTCTCTGGCGGTCGACGCAATGACCCCCGGCCCATCCTGCGGCCAGCCGGTTCCGCCAAAAGGTGAAAGGCCACCTCCCCGCAAGTTTTCGCGGGGAGGCGCCGAATTCTACTGGTTGTTCTGGCGGTTGAGGAAGCGCGGAATGTCGAGCGGATCGCGCGTGCCGGTGCGCATCCGCGGACCATCCTCGCCGCTCTCGTCTTCGACCTGGGCCTTGGCCG
>DASQJU010000096.1:0-6247 GCA_035630915.1 Allosphingosinicella sp. | reverse complement strand
CATATTCGCGGCCCCGCATCGCGAGCTGGCCGAGGGCGACCTTCTTCGTGTCCCTGAGCGCCTCGCGGAGCACGACGAACGCCTCCTCGGCGAGGTCGTCGGCCGGCACCACATAATAAGGCCGCTCGTAGTAGAGCGGGTCGATCTCGCCGGGATCGACGAACTGGGTCAGCTCGAGCGTCTTCTTGCTCTCGAGCTTGACCGCTTCAAGCTCCTCGTCGTCGAGCAGGACGTAGCTGCCCTTGCTGTACTGGTAGCCCTTGACGATCTCGTCGGGATCGACCGCGCCGACTCCGGGCACGACCTTCTCATACTTGATCCGCTTTCCGGTGGGCTCGTGGATCTGGTTGAACGCGATGGTCGCGCCCGAGCGCGTCGCCGAATAGATTTCCACCGGGATCGAGACCAAAGCGAGCCGGATCTGTCCCTTCCAGTAAGGCCGCGCGGCCATGATGCACCTCCCGATCGTGTCGCTGCCGATTCAATTGATGGGGAGGGGGAGGGTTCCCTCAGCGCGCGGGCAGGGCTGCGCCGGCATAGGGATCGGGGTTGGCCGGGGGCGGCGTCGGTGTCGGCGGGGGAGGCGACGGCGGGCTATAGGCATAGGCCTCGGCATCCACGGTGCCACCCCCCATCGACTGTATCCCGGCAACGATCGAGGAGGCCCCGAACAGGATGAAGCAGCCGAGAATCACCGTCGCGCCGTAGCGGATGTTGATTCGGCCGGAGAGCATCATCAGCCCGATCGAGGCGATGGCGATGATTGCGACGGTCGTCGCCACCGTACCGAGCAGGGTGCCTTCGAGCCAGGACACGGCCGCCACGATCACGCTGGAGCCGGGTGGATCGGCGAGCGAGTAGGAATAGGAGGCGTAGCCGGCGCTCAGCATGCCAGTATTCATAACGCCAAAGCAAAGGAAGGTGGAGGCCCGAGCCGGAATCGAACCGGCGTGCAAGGATTTGCAGTCCTCTGCGTAACCACTCCGCCATCGGGCCGCCGCGGGCGAAATGGGCGGGATTGGCTTGGCTGTCAACCGCGGCCGGTCTAGTCTTTGGCAATGCACGCCGCGGCGTCCCTGGCGCGAAGCGCAGTCAAGCCGATCCTCGATTTCGCGCTGCCGCCGCGCTGCCCGGCCTGCGGGGCGATCACGCCCGATCCGCACCGCTTCTGCCTCGATTGCTGGTCGAAGCTCGTTTTCCTCGGCGATCCCTGCTGCGCGCGCTGCGCATTGCCGTTCGAATTCGGCGAGAAGGGCGAGGTGATCTGCGGCCAGTGCATGGCCGAGCCGCCCGCGTTCGACCGGCTGCGCGCCGCGGTCGCCTATGGCGAGATTTCGCGCGCGGTGGCGCTCAAGCTCAAATATGGCGGCCGACCGGGCATCGCCGAGATGATGGGCGCCTTGATGCTGCGCCACGCCGAGGCGGGCGAGGACGCCCTGTTCGTGCCCGTCCCGCTGCACCGCTGGCGCATCTGGCGGCGCGGCTACAACCAGGCGGCGCTGATCGCCACCGCGCTCGCCCGCCGCACCGGCGGCACGGCGCGACTCGACCTAATCGAGCGGGTCAAGGCGACGCCGACTCTGCGCGGGCTCGGCCGGCGCGCCCGGCGCGACGCCGTCAGGGGCGCGTTTCGAATCGACAAAAAGCGCCGCGACGAGGTCAGGGGTCGCGCCGTGATCCTGGTCGACGACGTCTATACCAGCGGTGCGACGGCCAATGCCTGCGCGGGGGCGCTGAGGCGGGCCGGCGCGGCGCAAGTGAACGTCCTCACCTGGGCGCGCGTTGTGCGCGATGGGGAACATTGACAGCCGCCCTGCGGGCCCTCACCTGCGGGCGAGGAGGAACGCGAATGGCGCTCGTCGAAATCTACACCCGGGCTTTTTGCGGTTACTGCACGCGGGCGAAACGCCTGCTCGACGAGAAGGGCGTCGCCTATGACGAGGTCGACGTCGGCGCGGATGCGGGCAAGCGCGCGGAGATGATCCAGCGTGCCAACGGCCGTACGACCGTACCGCAGATCTTCATCGGCGGCCGCCATGTCGGGGGATCGGACGACCTCCATGCGCTCGAACATGGCGGCAAGCTCGACGCGATGCTGATGGCATGAGGATCGCGCTGTTCCAGGCGCAGACCGGGATCGATCCCGAGACCAACGCGAATGAGCTGGCCGCGCGCGTCGCCGAGGCCGCGGCCGGCGGCGCGGCGATGCTGTTCACGCCCGAGATGAGCGGGTTGCTCGACCAGGACCGCGCGCGCGCCGCGGCGCATTTGCACGAAGAGGCGGACGATCCGGTGCTGGCTGCGGTCCGCGAGGCGGCGGCCGCGGCGGGGATCTGGGTCCATCTCGGCTCGCTCGCGCTCAAGGGCGCGGCCGACGGCAAGCTCGCCAATCGCGGGTTCGTGATCGACGACGAAGGCGCGATCCGCGCTCGCTACGACAAGATCCACCTGTTCGACGTCGATCTGCCGACTGGCGAAAGCTGGCGCGAATCCGCTTCCTATCGCGGCGGGGACCGCGCCGTCGTCGTGGAGACTCCGCTCGGGCCGCTCGGCCTTTCGATCTGCTACGATCTACGCTTCGCGGATCTGTTCACCGCGCTGAGCAGCAGCGGCGCGACCGCATTCAGCATCCCCGCGGCCTTCACCGTCCCGACGGGCGAGGCGCACTGGCACGTGCTGATGCGCGCTCGGGCGATCGAGGCCGGCGCGTTCGTCATCGCTGCGGCGCAGGTCGGCACGCACGAAGATGGCCGCGCGACCTACGGCCATTCTCTGGTGGTCGATCCCTGGGGCAAGGTGCTGCTCGACATGGGCGGCGAGGAACCGGGCCTCGGCTTCGCCGAGATCGATCCCGGCGCTGTCGAGGAGGTTCGCGGCCGCATACCGGCGATCCGGCACCGGCGCGCGATCCCGCGCCCGGAAGTGGCATGATCATCTTCGACCTTCGCTGCGGCGCGCAAGGGCACGTGTTCGAAGCCTGGTTCTCCTCGGGCGAGGATTTTGACTCGCAGAAGGAGCGGGGGCTGGTCTCCTGCCCGATCTGCGGCGCCGGCGATGTGGAGAAAGCGCCGATGGCGCCGCGGGTCGGTGCTAAGGGCAACCAGACGGCCGACCTGTCGCCCGGGGCGGTGAAGGCGGCACTGGCCGGGATGGCCGAGGCGCAGAAGAAGTTTCTCGAGACAAGCGAGCATGTCGGCGACCGCTTTCCAGACGAGGCGCGGGCGATCCACCTCGGCGAGGCCGAGGCGCGGGCCATTCACGGCCAGGCGACGCCGGGCGATGCCGAGAGCCTGCGCGAGGAGGGAATTGCGGTCGCGCCGCTGCCCTTCCCGGTCACGCCGCCGGGCGAAGAGAATTAATAGAGGCCGGGAATCAGCCGGTAGCGAACGTCCGCCTGAAAGTCGCGATAGGCGGGGTCCTGCGAGAGGATCTTCTCCTCCTCGGCGATGCGCAACACCAGGGTCGTCCACGCCAGCGCATAGACGGCGGCGTTCCACAGCGACGGATTGAGCATCAGGAAGCCGATCTGCGTGACGATATAGCCCGCATACATCGGGTGGCGCACGAAGCGGTAAGGGCCGCCGCGGCGCACGCCCCGGCTCGCGGCGACGATGCCGAAGCTGCGCCTCAGGAAGGCCTTGGCGGCGAAGCTCACAAACAGACCGGTGGTCATCAGGCTTGCCGCCAGCGCTGCGGGAACCCCGATCCCGCCGCCGGCCGGCAGCACCAGCAACGGCGCGCAGGTGCCGACGATCGCGATCGCCCAGGCATAAGCGCTGGTCGCCATCGGCCCGGGGCGGCGGATCAGCACCAGCAAAGCCGTCAGCGTCTCCGAGACGAGGATGAGGAGATTGTAGGGGTGGTCGGCGACGCTCGGAACGATGTGCGACAGGAACCAGCCGTAAAGGAGGAGGACGACGAGGCGTTCGGCGACGTCGACGGCATCGAGCTGCAGCCAGCCGCGCGCGATTGCGCCGTTCGGGTCCGGGTTGGTCGCCAATGCCTGTCTCCCTGGCGAGAGCGTGTAGGGGCGAGTGGTTAATAACGGGTGAGATCGGCGGCGCGGCGAGCGGGCGAGAATTGACCGCGCCCGGCCCATCGGCCAAACCGCGGCCGTGGCAATGGCCCCGTAGCTCAGCAGGATAGAGCAACTGATTCCTAATCAGTAGGTCACAGGTTCGAATCCTGTCGGGGTCACCACCTCTCCGGAGCTTTCCCGATTGAACGCGTGGACACCTGCCGTTCATTTCCGGTCCGTCACAACTTGGTTGGCGGGCGATTCGTCGTGCGCGCAGGGGCCGGGATGAGGCGAAGGGAAGCGCGATGAAACCGACCCGCAATATTTCCAGGCGATCGTTCCTCCGTCGCGTCGGCGCCGGCGTTGCGGGAGCAGGCTCCTTCCTCGCGCTCACCGGCTGCGTGACCCCCTACGGGTACGGCTACGGCCATTCCGATTCCGACCCCTACGACCCGGCGGGCCAGGGCGGCGGTGGTCGCCACTACGGGGGCGGCCGCTATGGCGGCGGCTGCACCGACAGCGACAGCGGATACGGTTCCGATCCGGCCGGCAACGGCCGTCATTGCGGCGGCGGCAATTATGGCGGCGGGTGCACCGACAGCGACCGCGGCAATGGCGCCGATCCCGCGGGGAACGGCCGGAATTGCGGCGGCGGCAATCATGGCGGCTGCACGGACAGCGACAGCGGCAACGGCGCGGATCCCGCCGGCAACGGGCGCAACTGCGGCGGCGGCAATTATGGCGGCTGCACAGACAGCGATCGAGGCAATGGCGCCGATCCGGCGGGGAACGGCCGCAACTGCGGCGGCGGCGGACGCGGCCGACGCGGCGGCGGATGCAGCGACAGCGATAGCGGCGTCAATGCCGATCCGGGCGGCAACGGCCGCAATTGCGGTGGCGGCTCGGGCGGCGGCTACAGCGACAGCGATTCGGGGCCCGGCGCCGATCCGGCGGGGCAAGGACGAGGCGGCTCCGGCAGAGGCCGGGGCGGAGGCTGCAGCGACAGCGATTCCGGCGTCAATGCCGATCCCGGCGGCGGCGGAGTCCGCTGCGGCTCGGGCGCGAGAGGCCGGCGCGGCGGGGTCAGCGACAGCGATTCCGGCCCGGGCGCCGACCCCGCCGGCCAGGGACGCGGCCCGCAGGGCTGACCGCATCTAGGCGCGAGCCGGGCCGCCGTGTATTCGCCGCTGCGAAGGAGATGCGCGGATGCAGCCAGGCGACCCCGAAGATGGGGATGTTGTGAGCGACCCGAAGAAGGTGAAGGTCCCGGGCGACGTCCAGGAGGCGGTGCGGACCCTGATCCGCTGGGCCGGCGACGATCCCGACCGCGAGGGCCTGCTCGACACCCCGGCCCGCGTCGCGCGCGCCTGGAAGGAATATGCGCGGGGCTACGAGGAAGATCCGGCGCATCATCTGTCGCGCACCTTCGAGGAAGTCGGCGGCTATGACGAGATCGTGCTGCTGAAGGACATCCCGTTTCAGTCGCATTGCGAGCATCATCTGGCGCCGATCATCGGCAAGGCCGCGATCGCCTATTTGCCGCGCAACCGAGTCGTCGGCATCTCGAAGCTCGCCCGCGTGCTGCACGGTTTTGCGCGGCGCCTGCAGGTCCAGGAGCGGCTGACCGCGCAGGTCGCCGACTGCATCTGCGAGCACCTTCAGCCGCTCGGCGTCGCGGTGGTGATCGAGGCGAGCCATGCCTGCATGAGCGCGCGCGGGGTCGCGACGCCCGGAGTGATGATGACCACCAGCCGGATGATGGGCGTGTTCAGGGACGACGAGCGCAGCCGCCGCGAAGTGCTTGCGTTGATGGGTTACTGATGCGCTTCAGCCTCGCGATCGCTCTGTTGCTGGCGGGTTGCGGCCAGGGCGGCGAGACGGTGCGCGGCGGCGCCAGCGAGAACCAGATCAAGCAGCTCTCGACGCCCGAGAAAGAGGTGGTGGATCCGCAGGCCACGGCGCGGATCGCGCCGCTCCGGCCCGAGGATTTGGCCGCGCTTGGGCCGAGCAGCTGCGAATTCAGCCGCGGCGGCCGGATCCTGCTCGCGGTCACGCCCGCGGACTCGATCGCCCGCATTGCCGGTCAGCTCCGCCATTTCACCCATTCGAGCCCGATGGGCCCGACCGGCGGCTTCTTCGAGGACCGCCACGTCAGCATCAGCGTCGGGCGGACCGGCACTCCGGCGCCGGGCGAGGGGACGGTGGGGAGTTGGCCCGGGCGGATTATCG
>DASQJU010000095.1:0-10244 GCA_035630915.1 Allosphingosinicella sp. | reverse complement strand
CACCCAGGGCGGCGTGCTCGACTTCTTCAACATGTTCTCGGGCGGCAGCCTCCAGCGGATGAGCCTGATCGCGCTCGGCGTGATGCCCTACATCACCGCCTCGATCGTGATGCAGCTGGCGACGACCATGTCGCCCCAGCTCGGCGCGCTCAAGAAAGAGGGCGAGGCCGGCCGCAAGAAGATCAACCAATATACCCGCTACGGCACCGTCCTGCTGTGCGCGATCCAGGGCTATTTCATGGCCGTCGGGCTCGAGGGCTGGGGGGCCAGTGAAGGCCAGTCGGCGGTGCTCGATCCGGGCATGCTGTTTCGCATCACCACCGTGATCAGCCTCGTCGGCGGCACGATGTTCCTGATGTGGCTCGGCGAGCAGATCACAACCCGGGGCATCGGCAACGGCGTGTCGCTGATCATCATGGCCGGAATCGTCGCCCAGCTGCCCCAGGCGCTGGCGCAGATGTTCGAGGGCGGCCGCTCGGGCAGCCTCGATCCGATGCTGATCATGGCGATCGTCGTGATGGCGATCGTGCTGATCCTCTTCATCTGCTTCATGGAGCGGGCCCAGCGCCGCGTTCTGATCCAATATCCCAAGCGGCAGACCGCACGCGGGCAGATCCAGCAGGAGCGCTCGCACCTGCCGCTGAAGGTCAATACGTCGGGCGTGATCCCGCCGATCTTCGCCTCGTCGCTGCTGCTGATGCCGCTGACCATCGCCCAGTTCGCGGGCAACCGGACTGCCGGCGAGAGCGCGTGGGGCGATTTCATCATCACCATCACCACCTCGCTCCAGCACGGCGCGCCGCTCTACATGTTCCTGTACGGCGCCGGGATCGTCTTCTTCTGCTTCTTCTACACGGCGGTCGTGTTCAACCCGGAGGAAACGGCGGAGAACCTCAAGAAATATGGCGGGTTCATCCCCGGCATCCGGCCCGGCAAGCGCACCGAGGAATATCTCGATTACGTGCTGACCCGGATCACGGTGGTCGGCGCGGCCTATCTGACGATCATCTGCCTGCTGCCCGAATTCCTGATCGCCCGGGCCGGCATTCCCTTCTACCTCGGCGGCACCTCGCTGCTGATCGTCGTCAACGTGACGATGGATACGGTGACTCAGATCCAGAGCCACCTGATCGCCCACCAATATGGCGACCTGATCAAGAAGGCGAAGCTCAAGGGCGGCATCGCCCGGCGCTAGGGGGACGGCGATGAACATCATCCTCCTGGGCCCGCCGGGCGCCGGCAAGGGCACCCAGGCCAGCCGGCTGGTCGAGCAGCGCTCGATGGTCCAGCTGTCGACCGGCGACATGCTCCGCGCCGCGGTCGCCGCCGGGACCGAGATCGGGCTCAAGGCCAAGGCGGTAATGGCGGCGGGCGAGCTCGTCTCGGACGAGATCGTCGACGGCATCCTCTCCGCCCGGCTCGACGAGCCGGACATCGGCCGCGGGTTCATCCTCGACGGCTATCCGCGCACCGCGGTCCAGGCCGCCTCGCTCGACCGGCTGCTTGGGCAGAAGGGGCTGCGGCTCGACCATGTGATCGAGCTCGAGGTCGACGAGGACGCCCTGGTCGACCGCATCTCCGGGCGCTTCTCCTGCGCGGCTTGCAACACCCCCTATCACGACCGCTACAAGCTGCCGAAGACGACCGGCGTCTGCGACATTTGCGGTGGCCGGGAATTCAAGCGCCGGCCGGACGACAATGAGGAGGCGGTCCGCACCCGGATGGCCGAATATCGCGCCAAGACGCAGCCGATCCTCCCCCATTACGAACGGCAGGGGATCGTGCGGCGCGTCGACGGCATGGCCGAGGTCGCGGCCGTCAGCACGGCGATCGCCGAGATCCTCGACGGCGGCTGATTGACCCTGCCCGGTTTGTGGCGCAGCTTCGCGCCGCAACGAGGGGAGGGACTGAATGCGCATCTCGCCTGCCGCCCTGGCCCTGGCGCTGCTTTGCGCCACACCCCTCTCCGCCCAGCCGCGACGCGATCCGCCTGCCCAGCCCGCCGCCCAGCGGGAGGCGATGGCAAGGCTCGCATGGATGAACGGAGTGTGGCGGGGCCCGGCCTGGGCAATCACTGCCGATGGCCGTCACGAAATGACCCAGACCGAGCGGATCGGGAGCTTCCTCGGCGGTTCCGTGACGATGATCGAGGGACGCGGCTACAATGCGGACGGGACGGTCGGCTTCAACGCGCTCGGCGTGATCTCCTACAACCCTCCGACGACCAGCTACCTCATTACCTCCTGGGCGCAGGGCAATTTCGGCACGTTCTCCTTCCGGCCGACCTCGGACGGTTATGTCTGGGAGGTTCCGGCCGGGCCCGCGGCAGTGATCCGGTACACGGCAACGATCCGGGATGGCACGCTGCGCGAGACCGGTGAGCGCATCGCCGGCGACGCCGCTCCGGTGCAGGTGTTCGAAATGAACCTGCGCCGCGTGGCGGACACGGCCTGGCCCGCCGCCGATCCGGTGCCGATGCGATGAGAGGCATAGCGCCGGCCCTGCTCGCGCTCCTCGCCGTACCCGCCGCGGCCGAGGTCACCTCCACTTCCGCGATTCACTTCGACATCCAGAGCCACATCATCGTCCCGGCAACCCCGGCGCGGACCTACGAGGCGCTCGGCCAGATCGGTTCCTGGTGGAACGGCGCGCACAGCTATTCGGGCAACGCATCGAACATGCGGCTCGAGCTCTGGGCCGGCGGCTGTTTTTGCGAGACGCTGCCGGACGGCGGCACGGTCGAGCATATGCATGTCATCCAGGCGCTGCCGGGCCGGGTGGTCCGGATGAGCGGCGGGCTCGGGCCGCTGCAGAGCGAGGCGCTGGCGGGCACGCTCACCTGGTCGCTGCGGGCCGTCGACGGCGGCACCGAGATCACGTCCACCTACCTCGTCAGCGGCCATGTCCGCGGCGAGATCGCCAATTACGCCGCCCCGGTCGACGCCGTGGTGCGCGAGCAGATGGAGCGGCTGCGCGCCTATCTCGCGCGATAGGATCGGACTCAGCGGCCGCGGTGCGGCCTTGCTGCCTTGTGGTAGGGCTTGGCGTGGTGCCGGACCGGGGGCGGACCGCTGCGCCGGTTCTCGCGCGCCGCATCGCGCGGCTTTCCCTCGACCGCCTCGATGCTGATCCCGCCCTCGCCGTCGGCGTCGCCGCCCGCGGTCCGCTTCAGCGCAGCGGCGAACTTGCCGGCGACGGCGCGCGGCACCTCGAACAGGGTTTCGCCGGCGGCGATGCGGATAGCGCCGATCTCGTTCTTGGTGATGTGGCCGCGCCGGCAGAGCAAAGGCAAGATCCAGCGCGGATCGGCATTGTGCCGGCGGCCGATATCCATCCGGAACCAGATCGTGTCCTCGAAGCCCGGACGCGGGCCTTCCGGGCGGCCGCGCTCGGGCACCGTGCCGGCGTCGGCCAGCTCCTCGGCCGCCGGCATCCGGGCGCGGTGGACTCGGACCAGAGCGGCGGCGATCTCTTCGGGCGTCTTCTGCTCGAGCAGGCGGGCGGCGAGCGCGCGATCCTCCTCCTCGATCTCGACCGGCTCCAGCAGGGCGACGAGCAGCCGCTCGTGATCGTTGCGGCGGATATCGTCGACCGTCGGCGGCTTGATCCACTGCGCCTCGATCCGCGCGCCCCGAAGTACCGCTTCGACGCGCTTGCGGCGCGGATAGGGGACGACGAGCACGGCGATCCCCTTCTTGCCGGCGCGGCCGGTGCGGCCTGAGCGGTGCTGCAGCGTCTCGGCGTCGCGCGGCAGCTCGACATGGACGACGAGGCTGAGGTTCGGAAGATCGATGCCGCGCGCGGCGACGTCGGTCGCGACCAGCACCCGGGCGCGGCCGTCGCGCAGGGCCTGCAGCGCCTGGTTGCGCTCGTTCTGGCTATGCTCGCCCGACAAGGCGACCGCGTTGAAGCCGCGCTCGGTCAGGCTCGAATGGAGGCGGCGGACATTGTCGCGCGTGGCGCAGAACAGGAGCGCCGATTCCGCCTCGTGCAGCCGCAGCAGGTTAACCACAGCGTGCTCGATCTCGGCCGGGGCGACGGTCATCGCCTGATATTGGATATCGCCATGGCCCCGATCCTCGCCGACGGTCGAGATGCGCAGGGCGTCGCGCTGGTAGCGCTTGGCGAGCGCGACGATCGGCCGCGGCATGGTCGCGGAGAATAGGAGGGTGCGGCGCTCGGCCGGCGTGGCGTCGAGTATCTCCTCGAGATCCTCGCGAAAGCCCATGTCGAGCATCTCGTCGGCCTCGTCGAGCACGGCGGCCTTGAGCTGCGAGAGATCGAGCGCGCCGCGCTCCAGATGGTCGCGCAGCCGGCCCGGCGTGCCGACCACGATATGAGCGCCGTGCGACAGGCTGCGCCGCTCCTTGGAGGCGTCCATGCCGCCGACGCAGGTCGCGATCCGCGCCCCGGCCTTGCCGTAGAGCCAGATCAGCTCGCGGCTGACCTGAAGCGCCAGCTCGCGCGTCGGCGCGATCACCAACGCCTGCGGCTTCAGCGCATAAGCGAGGGTGCCGTCCGCGCTGAGCAGCTGCGGGGCGATGGCGAGGCCGAAGGCGACGGTCTTGCCGGAGCCGGTCTGGGCCGAGACGACGAGGTCGCGCCCTTCGGCGTCGGCTTCGAGCACGGCGGCCTGCACAGGGGTTGGTCGCTCATAGCCGCGCGCGGCGAGCGCTTCGCCGAGAAGCGGCGGAAGGGTTTCAAATGTCATATCAAATCCAGATGGGGCGCGCGGTCCGCCCGGCAATAGCGTGGGGCTAAAGAACCTGCGCAGCGGCCCACCCACTAGCCCATGCCCATTGAAAATTATAGCCCCCCAGCCAGCCGGTCACGTCGACCGCCTCGCCGATCGCGTAGAGGCCGGGAACGGCGCGCGCTTCCATGGTCTGCGAGGAGAGCCCGGCGGTGCTGATTCCGCCGACCGTGACCTCCGCCTTGGCGAAGCCCTCGCTGCCGTTCGGGCGGAAGCGCCAGTCGGCCAGACGGGCCTGGGCGGCGCGCAATCTGTCGTCGGAGAAATTGCCAAGATCGCCCCACAGCCCGATCTTCTTGGCCAGCGCTTCGGCCAGCCGGCCGGGGAGGAGCTCGCCGAGCACGGAATGGAAATGGGTGCGCGGGCGGGCGCGCTTCGCGGCCAGCGCCCAATCGGCCGGCTGATCGGGCAGGAAGTCGATCCCGATCTCGTCGCCGTTGCGCCAGTAAGAGGAGATTTGCAGGATTGCGGGGCCGGAGAGGCCGCGATGGGTGAACAGCGCCGCCTCGCGGAATGCCGCCTTGCCGGCGCGGGCGATCACCTCGGCGGACACGCCGGACAATTCCCGGAACAGCAGGTCGTCGTCGCTCAAGGTCAGCGGCACCAGCGCCGGGCGGGGCTCGACCACCTTCAATCCGAATTGCCGCGCGAGATCGTAGGCGAAGCCCGTCGCGCCCATCTTGGGAATGGAAGGCCCGCCGGTGGCGATCACCAGCCCCGGCGCGGAAGCGCTTTCGTCGCCATGGCGGACGGTGAAGAGGCCGTCGGCGTGGCTGACCTCAGTGATTGGACTGCCGAGCGCAATGCGGACCTGCCCCTTGGCGCACTCCTCCATCAGCATATGGACGATCTGCCGCGCCGACCCGTCGCAGAAGAGCTGGCCGAGCGTCTTCTCGTGCCAGGCGATGCGGTGCCTGTCGACCAGGGCGATGAAATCCCGCGGCGCGTAGCGCCCGAGCGCCGACTTGGCGAAATGCGGGTTGGCGGAGAGGAAGCGGTCGGGCGCGGCGTGGATGTTGGTGAAGTTGCAGCGCCCGCCGCCGGAGATGAGGATCTTCTTCCCGGCCCGATCGGCATGGTCGATCAGCAGCACGCGCCGGCCGCGCTGGCCCGCGATCGCCGCGCACATCAGCCCGGCGCCGCCCGCGCCGAGGACGATCGCGTCGAAGCTGCGCAATGTGCATCCCGGCATCCGCGGGCCATGGCACCGTGGCTCGCGCTTGCCAATCGCCGGGCGTGACCGGCGTCACGCTCGCCTTGCCCGCCGTCGGCTAGCGTCGCCATCCGATAGCAGGAGGCATGGCATGGCAGATCCTAAGACGTTCATCCTGGAGCTCGATCCCGCGCAGCGGCCGCCCCTTCACAACATTCCCGAGAAGGTCGTTTCCGATATCGCCTGGTACAATGCGAACCGGGCCAGCACGCGCCGCTTCAATCCGGTGACCGGCATCGAAGGCGCAATCATCCACGCCACGGCCGGCGGCACCTCGGCGGGCGCGCTGAGCTGGTGGAAGCATCCCGGCGTGAACGCATCCGCCCATTGGGTGATCCCGGCCGAGAGCGAGGCCGAGCACGGAAAATCGGTGATTGCCGCCGTCTACGAGGCGCTCGCCGCCTGGCATGTGCTGAACGAGAAATCGAACCCGAAGGTCAATGGCGGCCGCAAGCTGATCAACCACTGGACGCTCGGCATCGAGATCGTCAACACGCAGAAGGCTGGGGACAGCTATTCGGACTGGCAGGTCGAGATGGCGGCGGCCCTGATCCGTTATTGCTGGGCGAAATATCCCAACTTCAAATGGGTCTGCTCGCACGCGGCGGTCGATCCCCGGCGGCGGGTGGATCCGGGCAGCGCCTTTCCCTGGGACAAATTCACGGCTTTGGTGAAGGGCGGCAACGGAGCCCCGGCGATGATCGAGATTCCGGCCGTGGCGAGGGGCCTGCGCGACGGCGTCCCCTGCGGCGGCTGCTGACCCGGCTAGGGGCGCCGCCGCTTATTGCCAATCGCCTGCGGGCCATGCACTCTCGCCGAAACGGGGGAGGGAGGCTTGGCGAGTTCGGCAGAAGGCGGGAGCGAACCCGCCCCCATCCGCCAGAGCGACCGGCTGGTGATCGCCGCCTCGTCGCTCGGCACGATCTTCGAATGGTATGATTTCTACCTCTATGGGCTGCTCGCCGCGATCATCTCGGCGCAGTTCTTCTCGGGCGTCAATGAGACGACCGGCTTCATCTTCGCGCTCGCCGCCTTCGCCGCGGGCTTCGCCGTCAGGCCGTTCGGGGCCTTGCTGTTCGGGCGGATCGGCGATCTCGTCGGCCGCAAGAACACCTTCCTCGTCACCATGGCGATCATGGGCCTGTCGACCTTCGCGGTCGGCCTGCTCCCCTCTTATGCAAGCGCGGGCGTCGCCGCGCCGGTCCTGCTGGTGGCGCTCAGGCTGTTGCAGGGGCTGGCGCTCGGCGGCGAATATGGCGGTGCGGCGACCTACGTCGCCGAGCACGCGCCGGCGCACCGGCGAGGCCTTTACACCAGCTTCATCCAGACCACCGCGACGCTCGGCCTGTTCGCCGCTTTGCTGGTGGTGATCGGCATCCGCACCTGGCTCGGCGAGACGGAATTCGCCGCCTGGGGCTGGCGGCTGCCCTTCCTGGTCTCGATCCTGCTGCTCGCCGTGTCGCTGTGGATCCGGATGAAGCTCGAGGAGAGCCCGGTCTTTCGGCGGATGAAGGCGGAAGGGAAGGGCTCGAAGGCGCCGCTGACCGAGGCCTTCGCGCGCTGGGGCAACGCCCGGATCGTCCTGATCGCCCTGTTCGGCGCGGTCGCGGGGCAAGCGGTGGTCTGGTATGCGGGCCAGTTCTACGCGCTGTTCTTCCTCGAACGGATGCTGCGCGTCGACGGGGCCACCGCCAACATCCTCGTCGCGATCGCGCTGGCGCTGGCCACGCCCTTCTTCCTCGTCTTCGGCTGGCTCTCCGACCGGATCGGCCGCAAGAAGATCATCCTCGCCGGCTGCGCGCTCGCGGCGCTCACCTATTTCCCGCTGTTCGATGCGCTGTCCAGGGCCGCCAATCCGGCGCTCTACGCCGCCTCGGCCGCGGCGCCAGTTCGGGTCGCCGCCGATCCTGGCGCCTGTTCGGTCCAGTTCGATCCGATCGGCCGCAACAAATTCGACCGGCGCTCGTGCGACATCGTCAAGGCCTTCCTCGCCCGCTCGGGCGTCGCTTATGCCAATGTCGCGGCGCCGGCGGACAGCGCCGCGCGGCTCGAGATCGGCGCCGTCACTCTCACCGCGCCCAAAGGCGGCGCCGACGCGGTCAAGGCCTTCCAGGACCAGGCCCGCGCCGCGCTCAACGCCGCCGGCTATCCGGAGCGCGCCGATCCGGGCGCGATCGACAAGCCGCTGGTCGTGCTCATCCTGTTTGTCCTCGTCCTCTACGTGACGATGGTCTACGGGCCGATCGCGGCGCTGCTGGTGGAGCTCTTCCCGACGCGGATCCGCTACAGCTCGATGTCGCTGCCCTACCATATCGGCAACGGCTGGTTCGGCGGCTTCCTGCCTACCACCGCCTTCGCCATGGTCGCCGCCACGGGCGACATCTATTACGGCCTCTGGTACCCGATCGTGGTGGCGGGGCTCACCGTCCTGATCGGGCTTTTCTTCCTGCCCGAGACGTTCCGGCGGCCGCTCGAAGAGTGATCGGCAGCGGGCCATTGTCCTCCACTTAATGCCCCAACCAAGGGTTTCACCTGATGGGAGGTGCCGCAGCGCGGGCATAACCCGATCCTAGCAATTCGTACTCTAGGGCGGGGGCCATGCGCCGCGGCTTATGCAGGATCTCGATCACATCCCTCCTCGGTGCGCTGCTCATCGCATTGCCATCGACGTTGCGTGCGCAGACCTCGGGCTCGGCCGTCTACGGGGGATCACCGAGAGAGGTGTCGCTCAGCGTCAACGTAACGGCCAGCGTGAGTGCGTCCTGCTCCTTCATGGTCGGTGCCATGCCAAAGGGGGACTACTCGGTCGGCAACCTCGAAGGCCCCTATTTGATCGACATCCCATTCAGCCTGACATGCAACTCGCCGAGCCGGGTCGGAATTGTATCGAACAATGGTGGGATGAAGGCGCACGGCGTGTCGAGCGCGCCGCCTGGATATGCCCATCAGGCCCCCTATCGGGTCACGCTCCATTTGGCGGGCGATTCCGGGAACTCGGCGCACGCGACCTGCGAGTCGCCGACGCTGACCTCCGGGGCGAGCGGCTGCGCCTTTCGGGGGCCCGCCACCGGCACAGCGGGCCTGCGCCTTCCCGGGCCTTCCCAAGGCGTCCCCGGTTCGTACATCCGGATCAACCAGACCGGCGAACCCCAGCCCGAAACGCTGATCGCCGCAGACTATTCGGATCGCCTGACGGTCACCATCAGCCCCGCCACCTAGGGTCGACACGGACCCTCCGGCGAAAGGAGGTTCCATGAAATATCTCGTGACGGCAGCGGCCTTGCTGGCCCTGCCGCAAATGGCGCTTGCCCAGCAAGTGACCGGTACGATCAACCTCACTGGCGTCGTCGCCGGACGTTGCAGCGTGCTTGCGGGCGGCCAGGCGTTCAGCGAGACGATCAACCTCGGCGAGCTTTCAGGCAATGACGGGCGGCTTCGGACGGACCTCACCGATGCCTCGCCCGACGCGGTCCGCAATTACAGCATCGTCTGCACCAGCGCGACGCCCAGGGTGATACTCTCGGCCACGCGCCTGTCGACCGGAACCACCGCGCCGGCCGGCTACGCCAACAATATCGATTACACCGCCCAGGTGGCGGTGCTGCAGGCTTCGGGAACGCCGCCGTCAATCACCTACGTGACCGCCAGCGCTTTGCCGGCACCGACCAACGTACAGCTGACCGCGCCGCTCGCCAACGCGGCCGACAATGTGACGGTGCGCGTCCACAGCTTCCGCACAGCGGCCGGGGCGCTGCTCGTCGCGGGCTCTTATACGAGCGTGATCCAGATCACGATCTCGCCAACTTGACCGGGAAGGAGCGGGGTATGCGCACCATCTTGAAGAGGATGCTGGCCATCGCGGCGGCGAGCGCGATTGCGATCTCCTCCGCTCCGGCGACCACCGTGCAACCGATCGTGATCGATCTCAACGCCGTCGGCCGGGGCACGAGCCACACGATCACCGTCGAGAACACCAACGCCGCCCGGTTGCCGGTCGAAATCCGAGTCGAGTCGCTCGCGTTCAGCGAGGACGGGGTCACGGTCGCGGGCGCGTCGCGCGATCTTGCGATCTTTCCCGCCCAGGCGGTGATCGAGCCCGGGCGGACCCAGACGTTTCGCGTCCAGTGGGCGGGCGGCGCGATCGACCGGAGCAGATCCTATTATGTGACCGTGGCCCAGGCCCCGGTGACGCTCCCGGCGGGACAATCGGCGATCCAGGTGCTCTACAATTTCCAGGTTCTGGTCAGCGTGGCACCGCCCCGGGCCCAGGCGAATCTG
>DASQJU010000094.1:0-2952 GCA_035630915.1 Allosphingosinicella sp. | reverse complement strand
CGCCCCCCAGCTTGCATGCCGAGTCACGTTCGCGATCTCCGCATAGTCCATCCCGGCGCGCTTCAGCGCCTTGTCGCCCCACGGGAAGCCGCACGGCTCGATCACGTCGAGCGGAACGCCGAAGCAGGCGGCGAGCCGCATGATCGTCCCCACATTGCCCGCCTGGTCCGGCTGATAGAGCGCGAGCCGCATGATCGTGCCTCCGGCGAGCTCAAGCGCTCAGCAGTTGCGAATATTCCCCGCCCATCTCGATGAGCGTCTGACGCGTATCCGCCGCGCAATCTGTCGCGGCAAGCGCCCGCTTGATTAGCCCGGCCTGGGCACCGATCAGCGTCCCGCATTCGTCCGCGCCGATCAATCCCGCCTCGGCGGCAATCCGCCAAGCGGCGGCCATCGAAACCGTGGTCATCCCGAATGCCGCATTGGCCTCGATCTCGGCGAGGCTGGGGAGCCCGTCACCGCCGGTCCTCAGCCGCCGCACGATCGCGCCCTGCCAGCGCCGGTCGCGCGCGGAGACTTCCAGCGCCTCGCCGCGCGCGGCACGCGTCCCGGGATCGACGATCCGGCCCTCGGCCAAGACGACGGGCGCTTCCGCGCCGGTGTCGCACGCGTAACCGGCGCGCGCGACGAAGGTCGCCAAATCGGTCTCGGCCGAGGCCTCGGCGCGGGAATAATGGAAGGGCACGGTACGGCAGGCGAGGGGACGGCGTTCGTAGATGCCGCAGCGCCCGTGTTCGAGCGCCGAGCAGACGCCCGGGCGGGTGTCGAGCGGCAACGCCGAGATGGTGAGGTAGGTCATCCGGCCGGCCGATTTCGCGCCATGCTCCTTCTTCGCCGGAGCGCTCCGCGCGGCGAAGGCGGCGAGCAGTCGCTTCGATTCGTAGAAGGCCTCGGCCGAGCCGCCGGCCCCGCTGCCGGCGAAGGTCCGCGGCAGCGCATAGAGCCGGAACATCAGGCGAAAGACGAAGATGTTCGCCAGCGGCGCCGCCTCGGACAGCAGCACCTCGGGCGAGCGGTTGCAGCACGCGCCGCACCGGGTGCAGGCGAAGCGCAGCGCGCGGGGCGTGTCCGTGGCGTCGGCCATGCCCGGTTCTCGTTGGAAAATCAGGCCGGATCAATGGCCTGCGAAAGGATCTGAGCGATCGAGGCCCGCCGCTCCCGGGTCGGAGCGATCTCGCGGGCTAGGAGGACGCGGGTGGCAGAAACTGGAACTCGACGAGATAGACGTTCCGCCCCTTGCCATGCTTGGCCACCTTGAGCAGGTCGACCAGGCCGGCGAAGCCCGATCGGCGCGCCAGATCGCCGGTGATGTCGGTGAGCGCGATCTGGCGGATGGATTCGACGAGGATGTGCCCATCCTCCATCGCATAGAGGCCGCCGGCCCGGACATGCGGCCGCTCCCAGATCCGCACGCTGCACGTAATCCGCCCCTCGCGGACGCCCTGGCGAAGACGCTTGGTGAAGATCATGGCATCGGTCCTATCGTGTCCGAAGCTTCTTCGGGAGGCGGTTTCAGGCTTGGCATGGCAGCTGAAGCGGCGCTGCGGCGTTACGTGCAGCGAGCGCGTCAAAATGGCAGTTGGCAAAGCCCGCGTCCGGCGTCTATCAGGCGCGCCAAGCCGCCCGGCCCTGCGGCGGAAAAGTGTATTGTCCCGGTAATCGAATAACCCTGAAGGACGTTATGGCTGCGGTTGAAACCAATGAAGGGGCGGCCCTCGTGGCCGACGATGGCGGCATCCGCCGCCGCGACTTCATCAACATCGCTGCGGTGAGCTTCGCCGGCGTCGGTGGCGCCGCCTTGCTCTACCCGCTCGTGACCCAGATGAACCCCTCGGCGGACGTGCTCGCGCTCGCCCAGATCGACGTCGACATCTCGGCGATCCAGCCCGGCCAGGCGATCAAGACGATCTGGCGCAAGCAGCCGATCTTCATCCGCAACCTGACGCCGGCCGAGATTCAGGCCGCCAACGCGGTCGACACCGCGTCGCTGCGCGATCCGCAGACGCTTGGCGAGCGGACCAAGGAAGGCCACGCCAACTGGCTGATCACGCTGGGCGTGTGCACCCATCTGGGCTGCGTCCCGCTCGGCGCCGCCGAAGGCGAGCAGCGCGGCGAGTTCGGGGGCTACTTCTGCCCCTGCCACGGCTCGCACTACGATACCGCCGCGCGCGTCCGCAAAGGCCCGGCGCCCCGCAATCTCGAGGTGCCGGAATATGAATTCACGACACCCACTGCTGTCCGCATCGGCTGAGGCTTCCAACTATGAGCTTTCCCTGGGCTGAAGAATATAAGCCGACCAATTCGTTCATGCGCTGGCTGGACGACCGGCTGCCCTTGCCGCGCCTCGTCTACGGCTCGATCGGCGGCGGCTACCCGGTGCCGCGCAACCTCAACTACATGTGGAATTTCGGCGTGCTCGCCGGGCTGGCGCTGGTCATCCAGATCGTCACCGGGATCGTGCTCGCCATGCACTACAATTCGAACGCGGACACCGCCTTTTCCTCGGTCGAGCATATCATGCGCGACGTCAATTCGGGCTGGTTCTTGCGCTACCTTCACGCCAACGGCGCGAGCTTCTTCTTCATCGTCACCTACCTGCACATTTTCCGCGGGCTCTATTACGGCTCCTACAAGGCGCCGCGCGAGATGGTGTGGATGCTCGGCCTGGTCATCTTCCTGCTGATGATGGCGACCGGCTTCATGGGCTACGTGCTGCCGTGGGGGCAGATGAGCTTCTGGGGCGCCAAGGTCATCACCGGCCTGTTCGGCGCGATCCCGCTGGTCGGCGAGCCGATCCAGATCTGGCTGCTCGGGGGCTATGCGCCCGACAACGCCGCGCTCAACCGCTTCTTCTCGCTGCACTACCTGCTGCCGTTCGTGATCGTCGGCGTGGTCATCCTGCACATCTGGGCGCTGCACCTCCCCGGTTCGTCGAACCCGACCGGGGTCGAG
>DASQJU010000093.1:0-6811 GCA_035630915.1 Allosphingosinicella sp. | reverse complement strand
GACCATAGCGGCGCCGACCTGACCCGCCCCGAGGCGATCGCGGCGATGATCGCCGAAGCGGACCCGATCGACATCCTGGTCAACAATGCCGGCATGCAGCATGTTGCGCCGATCGACGAATTCCCGCCCGAGAAGTGGGACCTGATCATCGCCCTCAACCTCTCCGCTGCGTTCCACACGATCCGCCTCGCGCTTCCGGGAATGAAGGCGAAAGGCTGGGGCCGGATCATCAACACCGCCTCCGCCCACAGCCTCGTCGCCAGCCCGAACAAGGCGCCCTATGTCGCCTCGAAGCACGCCATTGCCGGCCTCACCAAGTCGGTCGCGCTCGAGGCGGCGAAGACCGGGATCACGGCCAATTGCATCAGCCCCGGCTACGTCTGGACGACCTTGGTCGAGAACCAGATCCCCGACACGATGAAAACGCGCGGCCTGACCCGCGATCAGGTGATCAACGACGTCCTGCTCGCCGCCCAGCCGACCAAGCAGTTCGTCACCCCCGAACAGGTCGCCGCGCTCGCCCTGTTCCTCTGCCGCGACGAAGCGCAATCGGTCACCGGCGCCAATCTCTCGATGGACGGCGGCTGGACGGCGCAATAAGCTTCCGCGGATGCGGCTCCCGCTCCTCGCCATATTCCTCGCGCTTCCCGCCTGCACCGTCTCGCGCGAGGTGGTCGCGCCGCCGACGGTCGAGCGGCCCGCGGACAATTGGCGCGCGCTGGCGACCGAGGGGGATCTCGACCGGCTGCAGCATTGGCGCAACGCCTGGGTCACCGCGCTCGACAAAGCGCGGGCCGCCGGTCATGGCGACGAGATTGCCGGCGAGGGCGCCTTGCTCGATCCCGATGCGGCGATGGCCGGTGCCGCGCTGGCGCCGGGCGTCTATCGCTGCCGCACGATCAAGCTCGGCGGACGGGAGGCGACCAACGGCGATTATGTCGCCTATCCCGCCAACCGGTGCCGGGTCGGGCTGAACCGCGGCCGGGTGCACTTCGCCCGGCTTGACGGGCCGCAGCGCCCGATCGGCGCGCTCTTCCCCGACAATGCCCGCCGCCAGGTCTTCCTCGGTACGCTCCAGCTCGGCGACGAGCGGCTCGCGCTGCGCTACAGCCGCGACGAGGAGCGCGACATGGCCGGCGTGGTCGAGCGCGTGGCCGAGAATCGCTGGCGGCTCGTTCTGCCCTATCCCCATTTCGAATCCCTGCTCGACGTGATCGAGCTCGTTCCAGAAAGATGAGGCCCCGATGCGACGCAAGATGTTTGCCGCCCTGCTCCTGGCCTGCGCCATGACCGGCCCCGTTTCCGCCCAGGATCTCCGCCAGGCGATCGGCCGCGACATGGGCGACCTGATGACGCTCTACCGCGACCTTCACCAGCACCCCGAGCTGTCGATGCAGGAGACGCGCAGCGCCGCGCGGATGGCCGAGGAGGCGCGCCGCGCGGGCTTCACCGTCACCACCGGAGTCGGCGGCACCGGCGTCGTCGCGGTGATGGAGAACGGGCCCGGCCCGGTGCTGCTGGTGCGCGCCGACATGGACGCGCTGCCGGTCGAGGAGCAGACCGGCCTGGCCTTCGCCAGCCGGGTGCGCGGCACCAGCCTGGCCGGGGTGGAGAGCGGCGTCATGCACGCCTGCGGCCACGACACCCACATGACCACCTGGGTCGGGACCGCGCGGCGGCTGGCGGCGATGCGCGCGCAATGGTCGGGCACTTTGGTGATGGTCGCCCAGCCGGGCGAGGAGATCGGCGCCGGCGCCAGGGCGATGCTCGACGACGGCCTGTTCACCCGCTTCCCGCATCCGACCCACGCGCTCGCCTTTCACGATTCGGCGAGCCTGCCGGCGGGCGTCATCGGCTACTCGGTGGGGCCGGCGCTGGCCAACGTGGATTCGGTCGACATCGACGTGCGCGGCGTCGGCGGCCACGGCGCCTATCCGCACACCACCCGCGATCCGATCGTGCTCGCCAGCCGGATCGTAACCACGCTGCAGACCCTGGTCAGCCGCGAGATCAACCCGCTCGACAGCGCGGTCGTCACCGTCGGCAGCTTCCACGCCGGCACCAAGCACAACATCATCTCGGACGACGCGCGGCTGCAGCTCACCGTGCGCAGCTTCACCCCCGAGATTCGCCGCCAGCTGCTCGACGGGATCGCCCGGATCGCCCGCGGCGAAGCGATCGCCGCAGGCGTGGCCGAGGACCGGATGCCGGTCGTCACCGTCCAGGACGCCCAGTACACGCCGGCAACGGTCAACACCGAGGGCCTGACCCAAAGCACCGCGGCCCTGTTCCGCCAGCATTTCGGCGAGGCGCGGGTGCAGCAGACTCCGCCTGTCATGGGCGGCGAGGATTTCTCGCGCTACCACATCGCCGATCCGCGCATCGAAAGCCTGATCTTCTGGGTCGGCGGCGTTCCCCAGGCGCGCTGGGACGCGGTCCATGGCGACGTCAACCAGCTTCCCTCGCTGCACAGCCCGTTCTGGGCGCCCGAGGCGGAGACGGTCATCGCCACCGCCACCGAGGCGATGACGGTCGCGGCGATGGGCGTGCTGGGAAGGCGCTAGGCCTCCGCCTCTTCGCCCCGTTCGAGATCGGCCGGATCGAAATCGTAGCCGAGCAGGTCGCCCGGCGCGCAATCGAGCGCGGCGCACATCGCGGCGATCGTCGCGAAGCGGATCCCGCGCACCTTGCCCGATCGGAACAGCGACAGCTGGGTCTCGCTGATTCCCATCCGCCGCGCCAGCTCATTGGCCTTCATCTTGCGGTCGGCGAGGACCGCGTCGAGCGTGACCCGGACCGGCATCAGAAGAACCCGCCCAGCTCGTCCTCGATCGCCGCAGCGCGGGCCAGCAGCCGGCCGAGCAGGATCATCGCCAGGCCGACGACTCCGACCGCGAGATAGGCGACGTCGAACGAGAGGATCCCGCCCTGGCCGTGCAGTACGCGCATGACATTGGGAACTCCGACCGCGCTCAAAGTCCCGCCGATCGCCAGCGCGAATCCGGCGCGGGTGCAGCCGGCGGCGATGGCGGGCCCGAACGTGCCGCCGGCCGCGAAGCCGCGAAAGGCGCCGCGGATCGCCCACAGCGCGTAGAGATAGAAGGGCACCGGCATCCACAAAACGGCGGTGAAGGCCAGCGCCGGCGGCAGTCCGCGCGCCGGCGCCAGCGCGAAGCCGATCAGCACCGGCGCAACCGTCACCAGCGCCGTCGCGACGAGCAGGACCAGAGTCAGGCGCGACAGCCAGAGACTGTGTCGCCTGAGCTGGTCGATGTCGGTCGCGGCCACTTCTCTCTCCTAGAAATTTAACTTGCACTTAAATTCTTTATATCTAACTTAAAGATCAATTGCGCGATTCGCAACCGGAGAGACAGATGGAACTCGCCATTTCCTGCCGCGGCCTGACCCGCAGCTTCGGCCGCCAGCGCGCGGTCGAGGACGTCGATCTGGAGGTGCCGGAGCGCGCCGTCTACGGCTTCGTCGGCCGCAACGGCGCCGGCAAGACGACGACGATCCGGCTGCTGCTCGGCCTGCTCCGCCCCGATTCCGGCAGCGCCCGTATCTTCGGCCACGACGTGGCCCGCGAACGCCGCGCCGCCGCCCGCACGATCGGCGCGCTGGTCGAGACGCCCTCGCATTACGACCATCTCACCGGCCGCGAGAATCTCGAGATCAGCCGCCGCCTGCTCGGCGTCGCGCGCGGCGAGGTCGACCGGGCGCTGGCGATCACCGACATGGCTTACGCCGCCGGCCGCCGCGTCGGCGCCTATTCGCTGGGAATGCGCCAGCGGCTCGGCGTTGCCCGAGCGCTGCTCGGCCGGCCGAAGCTGTTGATCCTCGACGAGCCGACCAACGGCCTCGATCCCGAAGGGATCTGCGACATGCGCGCCCTCATCGCCGGCCTCCCAGAGGCCGAGGGGGTCACCATCCTCGTCTCCAGCCACGTCCTCGCCGAGGTCGAGCAGACCGCGACCCATATCGGGCTGATGCACGCCGGCCGCCTCCTCGTGCAGGCGCCCGTCGAGGATTTGAAATCGGGCCAGGCGAAGCGAGTCGCGTTCCGCGTCGACCGGCCGGCGGCGCTCGTCGAGCTGCTTGCGGGCATGGGCATTCAGGCGGAGGTCGGGGCCGATGGCCGCGTTGCCGTCACCGGGCCGGCCGCCGACCGCGCCGCGCGCAACGTCGCCCGGATCAACGCCTGCATGGTCGAGCGCGGCCTCGCCGTCTCCGGCATCGAGGTCGCCGAGGCCTCGCTCGAGGAGATTTTCATGACCGCCATCGCCGCCTGAGGAGACGCATCATGCTCGCCGCCTTCCACGCCGAAATTCTGAAGCTGCGCCGGTCGCTGGCCCTGCTGCTCTGCGCCGCCGCGCCCTTCATGGTCGCCCTGCTCGCCGGAGCGATGCTGATGAACCGCGACGATCCCGCCCCCTGGGCGATGTTCCAGGTCAATTGCGCCGCGCTCTGGTCCTTCTTCATGCTGCCGATGACGGTGACGGCGCTCACGGTGCTTGTCGCCCAGCTCGAACATGGACCGCGCTTCTGGAATCACCTGCTTGCCCTGCCGGTGCCGCGCTGGCGGCTCTACGCGGCCAAGGCGGCGGTGGTGATCCTGCTCGTGGCGGCGATGATGACGGCCTTGTGGCTGCTGGTCCCGGCCGCCGGCTATGCCGCCGAGGCGCTGGCGCCGGGCACGCAACTCACCGGGGCGCCCGACCTGGCGGCGAGCGCGCGGCTGCTGGCGACGATGTTCGCCGGATCTGTGCTCCTGATCGCGATCCAGCTCTGGGCGGCGCTCCATTTCAAGAGCTTCGTTCCGCCTTTGGTGCTCGGCATCGGCGGCACCTTCGCCTCGGTGGTCGCCGCTGGTGCGCGCCAGGGCGCCTATTTCCCATGGATGATCCCGACGAACGCGCTCGCCGCCGATCCCGCCCTCGCCAGCCGTGCGATCGCCGTCGGCTGCGCCGGCGGGCTCGTCCTGCTCCTCGTCATGCTGGCCGCGATGAGCCGTCGCGAAATGGTCTGACCTCAAGGGCGCTCAACTCGCCGACCCGGGGCTTCTGGCATTTCGCGTCTTTTGGGCGGATAATGGGCCGGGGCGGAGGAATGACGTCGCCCGGCGCGACGCGGGTCCGCCCAAGGAGGCGGTATGAACGGGAAGACGATCGCGTTCGTCGCGATTGCGTGGTGCACGTTCACTGCGCCCGCGGCGGCCCAGGATACGAGCCAGTTCTTGGTCCGCAACGCGACGGACCGGGTCCTGACCTGCGGCCTGCGGCGCACGCGCGGTTCGATGAACGACCTTTTCGTGGTCAGGCCCGGCAGCAACTGGACGCAGGCGACATCCGAAACGACGCCGCGACTGTTGCAATGCGACGTCAACCGGCTGCCGTTGCAGGCGCGGATCCATCCCGGCGTGGACTATGTGCTGGTCCAGGAGAGCGGCATGGTCGTCCTGAGAGTCGCCGCCGCCCGCTAATTCAGTGCGTCGCGGCCTGATCGCCCCAGACAGCGCGCAGCCGCGCGTCCTTGCCGCAGCCGCGGCGGTAGAGGCCGTAGCTGACCGCGTTCCGCCGCGCATAATTCTGGTGATAGGCCTCGGCCGGGTAGAAGGGCGCGGCGGCGCGGACCGGCGTCACGACGTGGCCGTGCAGAATCCGGTTCGCCTCGGCCACCGCCGCTTCGGCCGCACGGCGCTGAGCCGGATTGAGGGCGAAGATCGCGGTCCGGTAATTGGGCCCGCGGTCGCAGAACTGGCCTTCCGCGTCGGTCGGGTCGATCGTCCTCAGGAAGCGGCGGGCGAGCTGGCCGTAGCTGATCCGCGCCGGATCGAACGTCACCCGCACGGCCTCGACATGCCCGGTGCCGCCGCGCACCACCTGCTCGTAGCTCGGATTGGCGACCGTCCCGCCGGCAAAGCCCGAAATGGCTTCGACCACGCCCGGCACGGCTTCGATGTCCCGCTCGGCCGACCAGAAGCAGCCGCCGGCGAACAACGCCGTCTCCGTCCGCGCCGGGCGCGGGCGCTGCGCCGCCGCCTCGTCAGCGGAGGATTGGCCGCAGGCGGCGAGGAGAAGGGCGATGGCGATCGAAGCCTTGGGCATGTGCGACCTCTGGCAAACGCGCTCCAACGGCGCCATTGTGTAACGACGTGTTGGGGGACGATAGCCGATGATCGAAGCGATCGCTCTACTTCTTATGGCGTCGACACATCCCGCCGAGCAGCCGGGCGACCCGCCGCAGGAGACGATCGATTTTTTCGGCCGGCGGAAATTGTGCGCGGAGATGGGGCCGGAGGAGCATTGGCGCGAGGGAGAACGGCGCGAAGCGCGCCGGCTCGCCTGCGATCGGCTTCCCGCCGAAGAGCGCGATATCCGCGCCCGTTATGCAGACAGCCCGGCGGTCATCGCCTGGCTCTCGCGCGATCCGCACGACTTCCGTCTCGGCGTCGTTATGGTCTCGTCTTGGGATGGGCCGCCGCCGGCTCTCGTCCGGCGGGTCGAGCAAACCGGGGTGGCGATGCAAAGCGGAGATCCATACCGGCTCGTCATGGAAGACGATGGCCGGGGCGAAACCCGGATAACGGCGTCCTACGGCGATCTGCAGCCTCGCACCTTCGTCCTCGACAACGGGCCCTTCCCGCAGATCGACCTCGCCTCGGCAATTGTGATGCTTGGCACCCGAGCGCCGCGGGACGGCCTTATCGTGCGCCTCCGCTACGGATACATTCGCGGATATTGCAGCCTGGTCATCGAAGAGGATGACCGGCCGAAGCTTTCGATCGACTTCGGGCGGGAGGCCATCGAAGCTT
>DASQJU010000092.1:0-15404 GCA_035630915.1 Allosphingosinicella sp. | reverse complement strand
CTCCTGCACGCGGTTTTCGCCGAACGCCTCCTGGCCCTGCGCGATCAAGGCCTCGATCGCAGCCTCGCTTTGTGTCTTCGATATCGCGATCAGGGCCACGTCGTCCTGGGCACGCCCCGCGCGCTGTTTGGCGGCAGTGATCTGTTCCCTGACCTGTTCCAGCGGTGAAAGCGTCATGGTCGGTGCTATAGGAAGGGCGATGCGCCCCCGCCACCCTCTGCCGCGCCTCTGGCTGATGACCGACGAGCGGCAGGGCGACCGGCTGCTCGACGCGGTGACGCGTCTCCCCGAAGGCGCCGGCGTGGTCTTTCGTCATTACGGCCTTGGCGACGTCGCGCGGCGCGGCCTGTTCGATGCCGTGCGGGCCGCGCATCGAGGTCTGCTGCTGCTCGCCGGGCCGGCCGAACAGGCCCGGGCCTGGGGCGCGGACGGCAGCCACGGCCGCGGTGCCGGCGAAGGGCTGCGAAGCGCACCCGTTCACAATCAAGGCGAAATCCGCGCCGCCGAGCGCGACGGGGCGGCGATGGTCTTTCTCTCGCCGGTCTATGCCACCCGCAGCCACGCCGACGCGAAGCCGCTCGGCCTCGCCCGTTTCGCCTGGCTCGCCCGACGAACGGCCCTGCCGGTGATCGCACTGGGGGGAATGAACCTCGAACGCGGCAAACGGCTCGCCTCGTTCGGCGCTTACGGATGGGCTGGGATCGACGCCTGGAGCTAGAAGCGGAAGGCGGTGCCGACGTAGACCGCCTGGCTTTCGCGGCGGCCGATCGGGGCGAGCGGCTCGAGCCGGTCGCGGGCGATGCGGTAGCGCGCGCCGGCGGTGACATCGACGTTGCGGGCGATCGAGAAGGCGCCACCGACATCGAGCTGATAGGCCTGATCTTCGGAAACGATACGCTGCGTGCCCTCGGTCCGTTCGGCGGCCACCGCGACTCGGCCGGTGATCCGGCGGGTGGCGCGATAGCTCATGCCGACCTCGGCGGATTCGCGGGTGCCGGCGATCAGGCCGGCATCAGCCTGCGCCACGTCGCCGGTGATGGCGAAGCGCCGCCATCCCAGGGAAACCCCGAGATTGTAGGAGCTGGGCGTGATCGCAGTGATGGCCGAGGCGGAGGTCGGCCCGGCTTCGCGCTGCGCTGCTGCCATGCTGTTGGTCTGGCCGCGGATCGCGACCTCGATGCCGCGATGGCGCTCGCGGCTCGAAGGCGCGGGCGTCAGTCGGAAGTCGCCGCCGAGGCTGGTGCCGCGCCGGGCCAGCGCCGCTGCGAGTCGCGGATCGGATACCGCTGGCGTGAACGCCCCGACCCCGCGGGCGCTGCCAGTTGCGACTGGGCGATTACCCTTAGTTCTCTGGGTGCTGGTCGCGAAAGCGGGCGCGATAACGAGCGCCATCGCAATCAGCGAAGCGCCTGCTGTCGAACCGAAGGCCCGCACTTTGTTCAAACGACCTTTCTCCCCTCTCGATCGGGACTTAGTATGAGTCCGGCGCGAATCCCAGTGAAGCCGGACGTCCCTGACCTGAATCTGTCCCTCTGTTGCATCATTCCCACAATAAGGGTTTCCCCTGAACCGCGCCTTGCCTGTGCCCTGCCTCCTGCTATGCGCACGAGGCGCTTGCCGGGGACGTGGCGATACCTATAACGGCAAGCGCCCCTTTCGTTTCCAAGGATCCCATATGGCTCGCCTAATTTCCTTCGGCCTGGCCGCCGTTGTTGCCGTCTCTCTGCCGGCTTGCTCGTCGCTCGAATTCGGCCGACCGCGCGGCAGCAGCAACAGCGGTGAGCGCAGCGACGTCGCCGCCAGCCAGGTGACGACGATCGGCGTCAACGCCTATCTCTGGCGCGCCGCGCTCGACACCCTGTCCTTCGCGCCCTTCGCGCAGACCGATTCCAACGGCGGCGTCATCGTCACCGAATGGTACGTCAACGCCGAGAACCCCTCCGAGCGGGTCAAGCTGACCGCCGTGATCCTCGACCGCGATCTGCGCGCCGACGCGCTGCGCGTCACCGGCGCGCGGCAGACGCTGCAGAACGGCCAGTGGATCGACGCGCCGATGGCCGCGGCGACGGTGCAGCGGGTCGAAGAGATCATCCTCACCCGCGCGCGCGACCTGCGCCGCGCCGCGATCGCGGGCTAGCGACAAGACCGGAGTAAGCGTTCGCGATGGCATCGCGCTTCAATCCTCTCAAAGCCGATGCCCATTGGCAGCAAGTGTGGGACGATGCGGGGAGCTTCCGCGCGTCCGAGGCGAGCGCACGGCCCAAAGCCTACATCCTTGAGATGTTCCCCTATCCTTCCGGGCGCATCCACATGGGGCATGTCCGCAACTACACGATGGGGGACGTGCTCACCCGCTACCGGCGGATGAACGGGTTCGAGGTGCTCCACCCGATGGGTTGGGACGCTTTCGGCATGCCGGCCGAGAATGCGGCGATGGAGCGCAAGGTCCATCCGGGCGAGTGGACCTGGTCGAACATCGCAACGATGAAGGCGCAGCTGAAGCGGCTCGGCTTCGCGCTCGACTGGAGCCGTGAACTCGCCACCTGCGACCCCGCTTATTACGGGCAGGAGCAGGCCCTGTTCGTCGACCTGTTCGAGGCCGGGCTGGTCTATCGCAAGGAGAGCGAGGTCAACTGGGACCCGGTCGACATGACCGTGCTCGCCAACGAGCAGGTGATCGACGGGCGCGGCTGGCGGTCGGGCGCGATGGTCGAGCGGCGCAAGCTCAGCCAGTGGTTCCTCAAGATCACCGATTTCGCCGACGATCTACTCGACGGCCTGGCGAAGCTCGACCAGTGGCCGGACAAGGTCCGCCTGATGCAGGAGAACTGGATCGGCAAGAGCCGCGGCATGAAGTTCCGGTTCGCCCTCGAACCCCAGATGAGAGGCGGCATCAAGTCGGTCGAGGTGTTCACCACGCGGCCCGACACGATCTTCGGCGCGAGCTTCGTGGCCGTCTCGCCCGACCATCCGCTCGCGCAGGAATATGCGAGCCGGTCACCCGAAGTTGCCGCGTTCATCGAGCGCTGCAAGCAGGGCGGCACCACCGCGGCCGAGCTCGAAACCGCGGAGAAGCTTGGCCTGGAGATCGGCGAGGCGTTCCATCCGCTCGACCCGGACTGGGAGCTGCCCGTCTTCATCGCCAATTTCGTGCTGATGGACTACGGAACCGGCGCGATCTTTGGTGTGCCGGCCCACGATCAGCGGGATTTCGAATTCGCCACCAAATACGGCCTCGAAATCCAACGCGTGGTCGCGGCGAGCGCCGATGACGCGGACAAGCCGGTCGTTGGCGAGGCGGAAAGCGGCGACGGCATCCTGGTCAATTCGCGATTCCTCGACGGCAAGAACGTGGAGAGCGCCAAAGCGGCGGTGATCGCCCGCGCCGAGGCCGAAGGCTGGGGCGAGGGCACGACCGTATGGCGGCTGCGCGACTGGGGCGTCTCGCGCCAGCGTTACTGGGGCACGCCTATCCCTATCATCCACTGCGGCACGTGCGGCGCGGTGCCGGTGCCGAAGGACCAGCTCCCGGTCGTGCTGCCCGAGGACATCGACTTCGAGACTCCCGGCAACCCGCTCGACCGGCATCCCACGTGGAAGCACGTGGCCTGTCCCAAATGCGGCAGGGAGGCCGCGCGCGAGACCGACACGCTCGATACATTCGTCGATTCTTCCTGGTATTTCATCCGCTTCGCCAGCCAGCCGGCCGACAGGCCGTTCGACAAGGCTGTGGCGGAACGCTGGCTGCCGGTCGATCAATATATCGGCGGCGTCGAGCATGCGATCCTGCACCTGCTCTACGCCCGCTTCTGGACCCGCGCGTTGCAGCGGATAGGCATGATCGACGTGGCGGAGCCGTTCCGCGGCCTGTTCACCCAGGGCATGGTCACCCATCGCACCTATCAGGACAAAGACGGCAACTGGCTGCTGCCCGAGGAAGCGGAAGCGGCGACCGAAGCGGGCAAGGCGGTGACGCCCGGCCGGGTCGAGAAGATGTCCAAGTCGAAGCGCAACACGGTCGATCCCGAGCCGATCGTCGACCAATATGGTGCGGACGCCGTGCGCTGGTTCATGCTCTCGGATTCGCCGCCGGAGCGCGATCTCGAATGGAGCGAGGCCGGAATCGAGGGCGCCTGGCGCTTCATCCAGCGGCTTTGGCGGCTCGCCGCGACGTCCGAGACGGCGGCTGGCGAAGACAAGGCGCTCGACCGCAAGCTCCACCAGGCGATCGCGGCGATCGGCGCGAACATCGACTCGCTCGCCTTCAACAAGGCGGTCGCCAATGTCTACGAGCTGGCCAACGCGATCGAGAAAGCGCCTCCCAGTGCCTCGCGCACGGCAGCGGTCGAGACGCTGATCCGTCTCGTCGCACCCATGGTTCCGCACGTCGCCGAAGAGGCGTGGGCCGCCGCCGGCCGCCCGGGACTGATCGCCGACGCGCCCTGGCCCGAGGCCGACCCGGCGCTGCTGATCGAGGACGAGGTCACGATCGCCATTCAGGTCAATGGCAAGCTGCGCGACACGCTGACCGCCCCCAAGGGCTCGGCGAGGGAGGCTCTCGAAGAGATGGCGCTCGCGTCCGAAAAGGTCGTCCGGGTCCTTGAGGGCTCGTCTCCGCGCAAGGTGATCGTCGTTCCCGATCGTCTGGTGAACATCGTCGCATGAGGGCCCGGGCCGGCCTTGTTCTTCTCCTGCTTGCGCTGGCGGGCTGCACCCTCAGGCCGCTTTACGCGGGCGGTCCCTCCGGATCGGTCGTCCAGACGCTGCGCGGCGTCCAGGTCGCGCCGATCGCCGGACGCGCCGGCTGGCTGGTGCGCACGGCGCTCGAGGACCGTCTCGGCCGCGACGGCGGGCCGCCGGTCTACTGGCTCGAAGTGGAGCTCAGCGACGACATTACCGGCTTCGGCATCCGTTCCGACAATGCGGTGACCCGTGAGCGGCGAACGCTGCGCGCGCGCTATCGATTGGTGGAGGCCGCCCGGGGAACGGTGGTGCTCGACGCCACCGCCGGCTCGGATGCCGGCATCGACGTCGTCTCCAGCGAATATGCCACCGTCGCCGCCGAGCAGACCGCGCTCGAGCGGCTTTCGGTCGAGATCTCCGACCAGATCGTGTCGCGCATCGCCCTTTTCGCCCAGCGCGGCGGCACCGACGAGCGGTGAAGGCGAACCGCGCCCAGATCGATAAGGCGCTGAAGGCGCCTGCCGAAGCGCGTTTCTTCCTGCTGCACGGCCCCGACGAAGCGGGCAGCCGCGCGCTGATGAAGGCGCTCGCAGCCGCCGTCGGCCCGGACGCCGAGCGGATCGATCTTTCCGGCGCCGAGCTCAAAGCCGATCCGGCGCGGCTCGCCGACGAGGCCGCATCCATCTCGATGTTCGGCGGGGCACGCTGGATTCTCGTGGAACAGGCCGGTGACGAGATCGTCCCCGCGCTCGAGGCGTTGATCGAGGCGCCGGCCGCGGGCAATCCGGTCGCCGTCGTCGCCGGTGCGCTCAAGCCGGCCTCGAAGCTGCTCAAGCTCGCGCTCGCCGCGCCCGAGGCACTGGCCTTCGCATCCTACGTGCCCGACGCCGAACACGCCTGGAAGCTCGTGCCAGAGCTCGCCCGCACGCACGGCCTGGAGGTGCGCCCCGATGTGGCGCAGCGCATCGTCGATGCGAGTGGCGGCAACCGTGCGATCGTCGATCAGGAGCTGGTCAAGTTCGCGCTCTATCTCGACGCGTCGCCGGCCGCCCCGGTGCCGCTCGACCACGATGTCGTCGACGCACTCGGGGCGGCAGCCGAGGAGGGCGACCTTGGGCGGCTCGCGGACAGCGCGATCAGCGGCGACCCGAATGCGCTGGAAACCGAGCTGGCGCGCCTGCGCACGATGGGCATGGAAGGCGTCACCCTGATCCGCGCGCTGCTCCGCAGGATGGCGCTGCTGGCGCGTCTGCGCGCCGAGGTGGATGCCGGCAGAAGCCCGGGCGCCGTCATGGCGTCAGCCGGAAAAGCGATCTTTTTCAAGGAGAAGGATCGGATCGACGCGCAGCTTCGCCGGTGGCCCTCCGATCTCATCTCCAAGGCGATGACCCGCCTCGCCGAGGCCGAGCGGCAGGTGAAGAGCTCCGGCGGGGTCGGGCCGATCGCGGCCGATGTCGAGCTGTTCGCGATCTGCCGCCAGGCGACGCGGCTTCGTTAGAACTTGTCGCCGGAAAGGCGCTGGCAGATCATGTCGAGCTGGTCGAGGCTCGAATACGACAGGGCGACGGTGCCGCCCTGCGGGCTGTGCCGGATGGCGACCTTGAGACCAAGCATGTCGCCGAGCTGGCGCTCGAGCGCTGCGATATCGGCATCGCTGCCCTTATATTCGATCGGCGCCTGACGCGGCTTCTTCGCCTTCCCCGCGCGGGCGAGCTTCTCGGCCTCGCGCACCGACAGCCCGCGGCGCACGATCTCTTCCGCCAAGGCTTCGGGATCCCTGGCCGTGACCAGCGCGCGGGCATGACCCATGCTCAGCTGGCCGGTCCCGACCATGATTTGGACGCTCGCCGGAAGATCGAGCAATCTCAATAGGTTGGCTACATGGCTGCGCGACTTGTGGACGATCCGGCCCAGTTCCTCCTGGGTGTGGCCGTAATCGGCGACGAGACGCTGATAGGCCTGCGCCTCCTCGATCGCGTTGAGATCCTGGCGCTGGATATTTTCGATCAGCGCGACCTCAAGCGTCTCCTCGTCGGAAAAATCGCGGACGATGGCAGGCAACTCGTGCAACTGCGCGCGCTGGGCGGCGCGCCAGCGGCGCTCGCCGGCGACGATCTGGAAGCGGTGGCCGTGCGGGCGGACGACGATCGGCTGGATCACGCCGCGCGCCTGGATCGATTCGGCGAGCTCGGCAAGGGCCTCTTCCTGGAAGATGCGCCGCGGCTGCCCCGGGTGCGGCTCGATGCTCGCCACCGGAATCATTTGCACCGAGCCGCGCGTGCTCTCGCCACCACGCACCGGGGCCTCGACCGCGACTTCGCCGAGTAACGAGGAGAGGCCACGCCCGAGCCCGGAGGGGCGTTTTTTGGCGGGGAAGGGATCGCTCATGCTGCTTCCTTCTCCGTCTTGGGCAAGCGGTCGATCAGCTCGCGGGCCAGCGCCATATAGGCCTCCGAGCCCGGGCAGCGATGGTCGTAGATCAAGGCCGGTAGGCCGTGGCTCGGCGCCTCGGAGAGGCGCACGTTGCGCGGAATGACCGTGTTGAACACCACCTTGCCGAGGCAGGCGCGCACATCCTCCGCGACCTGCGACGAGAGGTTGTTGCGCCTGTCGTACATGGTGAGGGCGACACCTAGGATCGAAAGCTCCGGATTGAACCGCGCCCGGATCCGCTCCACCGTCTGCAGCAGCTGGCTGAGCCCCTCGAGCGCGAAAAACTCCGCCTGAAGCGGGACGAGGATCGAATTGGCGGCGATCAGGGCGTTGACGGTCAGCAGGCCGAGCGAGGGCGGGCAATCGATCAGGCAAACGTCCCAGCGCGCGTCTGCCGATCCGTCCAGCGCGGTGTCCAGCCGATGAGTTCGTCCTTGTAATTCAATGAGTTCGATCTCCGCGCCGGAGAGATCGACGGTCGCCGGAATGACGTCGAGCCGGGGAATCGAGGTTGGAACGACCGCGTCTTCGAGCGTGCAGCGGCCCGTGAGCAGTTCATAGCTCGAGCTGCCGCGCTCGGCCTGGCCGATTCCCATGCCCGTCGAAGCGTTGCCCTGCGGGTCGAGGTCGATCAGCAGCACCCGGCTGCCGGTCGCGGCGAGGGCGGTGGCGAGGTTGATCGCCGTCGTTGTCTTGCCGACGCCCCCTTTCTGATTTGCGACCGCGATCCGGATCACTTCCGCTTCGTCCTTCCAGAATTGCGCGAGACGCCCTCGGCAATGATGATCTGTGCTTCGGCGTCGGTCACGCTCGGTTCGAGCCGGAAGCTACCCTGCCACGAGCGGTCAAGCGCTTCCAGTTCCGTCTGGGCGTTTCGGCCCTTGGGAAGCAGCCAAACGCTCTTATTTGTGGACAATCCTGTGCCCAACTGCAGCAATCTGTCCAACGGCGCGAAAGCACGGGCGGAGATGACCTCGAACGGCCGCGGCGGAAGCCGCTCGGCCCTGGCGGGTAACACCTCGATTCGCAGCCCGAGCGATTCGCCGGCGCGGCGCAGGAAATCGGCGCGCAGCCGCCGCTCCTCGACCAGGGTCACGGGCCCTTGGTGGAGAATTGCCACGACCAGGCCCGGAAAGCCGGCCCCAGTTCCGAGGTCCACCCAGGTCGCTTGTCCGTTGGGCACGAATCGCAGCAACTGGGCCGAATCGGCGATGTGCCGAAGCCAGATCTGCGCGGCACTGGCGCGGGAGATCAGATTCTGGCGTTCGTTCTCCTCGCAAACGAGCGCTGCGAAGGCATCGAGCTGGGCCATTGTTTCACGTGGAACATTGAAACTGCGCTCCACCCAGGCGCGGGCCTCTTCCTCGGTCTTCATGCGGCGCGGCGGCGAGCGTGGACCAGGATGGCGGCGAGGGCCGCCGGCGTGACGCCCCGGATGCGGGTCGCGGCTCCGAGCGTCTCTGGGCGGGCCGCAGAGAGGCGGTCGACCATCTCGTTGGAGAGGCCGGGCAGGGACGCGTAGTCAAGGTCGGCAGGAAGGATGACGGACTCGTCAGCCCTGATCCGGTCGATCTCGCCTTGCTGGCGAGCGACATAAGGCGAGTAGCGGTAATCCTGAATCGCCTCTTCGACCAAGGCCCCCGGAAAACCTGCCAGCTCCGGTTCGAGGGCAAGGAGGGCACTCGCGTCCGTTTCGGGAAACCGGATCCGGTCAGCGAGGCTGAGCTTGCCATGACGCCGAACAAAAATCTGTTCGATCCGCTCTCGCAGCGCGCGCGACTGCTCGAAGTGCAGCCGCCGCGCCTCGGAGACGCAGCCCACCGCGATCGCCTTCGGGGTCAGGCGCGCGCCCGCATTGTCGGCGCGCAGGCGCAGGCGATATTCGGCGCGCGCGGTGAGCATACGATAGGGCTCGGTGACGCCCTGCAGGATGAGATCGTCGACCATCACGCCGATATAGGAATCCTCACGATCGAAGCGGACCATGCCGCGCCCGGCGACCCGGGCGGCGGCGTTGAGGCCGGCGACCAGGCCCTGCGCCGCCGCCTCCTCATAGCCCGTCGTGCCGTTGATTTGGCCGGCGAGATAGAGGCCCTCGACATCGCGCACGGCGAGGTCTGCCCCGAGAATGCGCGGATCGATATAATCATATTCGACCGCGTAGCCGGGCTGGAGGACCTCCACGCGCGTGAGGCCCGCCATCGAGCGGACCATGTCCAGCTGCACGTCTTCAGGCAGCGAGGTCGAAATGCCGTTCGGATAGATGGTGGGATCGTCGAGACCCTCGGGCTCGAGGAAGACCTGATGGCCGTCGCGGTCGGCGAAGCGGTGCACCTTGTCCTCGATCGAGGGACAATAGCGTGGGCCGACGCCGCTGATTTCGCCTGCGAACAGAGGTGAACGATCGAGATTGGCGCGAATGATGTCGTGGGTGCGCGCGTTGGTGCGGGTGATCGCGCAGAAGAGCTGGGGCAGGGGGCGCCCCGCGCTCATCGGCGACATCGTCCAACGCTCGCCGTCCGATTCCTGCCGCTCGAGCGCCGCCCAGTCGATCGTCCGGCCATCCAGGCGTGGCGGCGTGCCGGTCTTGAGCCGCGCGAGCGGCAGCTGGAGATCGCGGAGCTGCGCCGCAAGCGCGGTCGCGGCGCGCTCGCCAACGCGGCCGCCGGCGCATGCCGACATGCCGAAATGAAGTTTGCCCCCAAGGAACGTACCGGTGGCGAGTATGACGGCTCCGGCGGAAAGCGCCCGTCCATCCGCCAGCGCCAGGCCTTCGATGCGGCGTCCTGAATGCCGCAGTGCGCTGGCCTCGCCCTCGACCACCGACAGCCCCTCCAACTCGCCCAGGAGCGCGTGAATCGCTTGCTTGTAGCGCCCCCGATCGGCCTGGACACGTGGCCCGCGCACCGCCGCCCCCTTGCTCGCATTGAGCATGCGGTAGTGGATCGCCGCCTGATCCGACGCGCGAGCGATCAGCCCGTCATAGGCATCGACCTCGCGGATCAGATGACCCTTGCCCAACCCACCCATCGCCGGGTTGCACGACATCGCACCGATCTGGTCGCGAGCGAACGTGACCAGAGCGACAGTCGCGCCCATCCGCGCCGCGGCCGCGGCCGCTTCGGTGCCGGCATGGCCTCCACCGACGACGATGATGTCGAATATCTGGGTCACGGGCGCGCCCTATCCCAAATCGGGCGACGGTGCCACCGCTCGCCAACGTTCCACGTGGAACATCACTTGCCGATGCAGAATCGTCCGAACAGCGCGTCGAGCATGTCCTCGACCCCGGCCCTGCCGGTGATTCGGTCCAGCTCTGCGCGTGTGCGCCGCAGGAACTCGGCGATGATCAGAGGATCGGCGTCGGAACACGCGCCAAGTTCAACGGCCACCCGCGCTAAGGCCTGGCGATGGCGGGCGTTCAGCGCAACCTCACCTTCGCGGGGGAGCATTCGCCGGGCCCTGCCGACGATCATTTCCGTGAGCTCGTCGATCCCGGCTCCGGTCTTGGCCGAGACGGACATCCCCTTTGGCTCCGCCGGCACGCCGAGATCGGCCTTGGCATGGATCTGGAGCGCGCGGCGCGGCTTCACCTCCGGGTCGCCGAGCCACAGCAGGATGTCCGCAGTCGCGGCGGAGGCGCGCGCACGGTCGACGCCGATCGCCTCGACCGCGTCGCCGGCCTCGCGCAGCCCGGCCGTGTCGACCAGCACGAACGGCACGCCGCGGATCGCCACCGGCACTTCGACCAGATCGCGCGTGGTGCCGGGGACATCGGTGACGATGGCCGCGTCCCGCTCACCTAACGCATTGAGCAAGCTAGATTTTCCAGCATTCGGCGGGCCCGCGATGACGACCCGGATGCCGTCCTTGAGGCGCTCGGCGCTTGGCCGCGCGAGCCAAGCCGCCACCTGATCGCGAAGCGCCCCCAAACGCGGCCAGAAGTCGGCTGCCAAGGGCGCGACATCGTCCTCATCGGAAAAATCGAGCGCCGCCTCGATCTCGGCGGCGAGCACGAGCAGCTTTGCCTGCCACGCTTCGACTTGGCGGCTGAGCACGCCGCCCGCGAGCGCCTGTGCCGCCCGCCGCTGCGCCTCGGTCTCGGCTTCGAGCAGGTCGGCGAGGCCCTCGGCCTCGGCAAGGTCGATTCGGCCATGCTCGAAAGCGCGCCGGGTGAACTCCCCCGGCGCCGCCTCGCGCAGCCCATCGATCCGGCCCAACGCGGCCAAGACGGCGGCGACGATCGCGCGGCCTCCGTGCAGGTGGAGCTCGGCGACATCCTCGCCGGTCGCGCTCGCCGGGCCCGGAAAGCGAACAATCAGTGCATTATCAAAAACTTCTCCGCCATCGCGAAGCGCCGCGAGCCGCATCGTGCGCGGCGGAGGCAGGGTCCCGGCCAGCGCCTCGAGCGCCGCATCCGCCTTGGGCCCGCTGATTCGCACCACGGCAACCGCCGCGGGCGGCGCGCCCGAGGACAAGGCGTAGATCGTGTCGCTCAGCTCGTGCTCTTCCCGCTCATCTGCCCGAGCATCTGCCGCCACATCGCCATGCCGGCCTCGTTCATCGGGCCCCAGGACTTCATCATCTCGCCGAGAGCCTCGGGCGTCGGCCCTTCGGTCACCGCCGCCTTCATCCGCTCGACATAGGCCTCGTGGACCGGGGTCAGGTCCGGCAGGCCGAGGAAGCGTCGCGCCTCCTCGGGCGTGCAATCGACGTCGACGCTGACTTTCATGGAGCCTCTCCCTGACGCACCTTTTGGGCGAGTTGCTCTATGGCTATAGCCGCGGCTCACGCAAGTGGAGGATCATATGGCGAAGATCGCGATCGAGACGCTGGACGGCGACGGCGCGTTCGACGCCTGGCTGGCCGAGCCGGAAGGCACGCCGCGCGGCGCGGTGGTCGTCATCCAGGAGATTTTCGGGGTCAACGAGGGCATCCGCCGCAAGTGCGATCACTGGGCGAGCCTCGGCTATGTCGCATTCGCGCCAGATCTGTTCTGGCGGATCGAGCCCGGGGTCGAGCTCAATCCGGACCAGCCAGAGCAATTCCAGCAGGCGCTCGGCCTCATGCAGAAGTTCAACCAGGACAAGGGGATAAGGGACATCGAGGCGAGCATCCGCGCGGCCCGCGCGCGCCTGCCCGAGGGCGGCCGGGTCGGCTGCGTCGGCTATTGCCTCGGCGGCCGGCTTGCCTTCATGACGGCAACGCGGACCGACATCGACGCCTCGGTCGGCTATTACGGCGTCGGGCTCGAGGGGCTGATGGGCGAGAAGCACGCCATCGCCCGCCCGCTCATGCTCCACATCGCGGGCGCCGACCACTTCGTCACCCCCGACAAGCAGCAACTGATCCACGACGGGCTCGACGACCATCCGAAGGTCACGATCCACGATTATCCGGGCGAGGATCACGGCTTCGCGGCCGAACTGGGCAAGAGGCGCAGCGAGGCTGCCGCGAAGCTCGCAGACAGCCGCACCGAAGCCTTTTTCGCCGAACATGTCGGCTAGATGGACCGCTATCGCCTGATCTTCCGCCGCACGGGCGGGCCCGAGGTGATCGAGCGCGAGGCTCTGGGCCCGCTCGACCCTGGCCCACGAGAAGTGCTGGTGCGCCACGAGGCGGTCGGCCTCAATTTCATCGACACCTACCACCGCTCCGGCCTCTATCCGCTCAGCCTGCCCTCGGGCCTCGGCAGCGAAGCCGCGGGAATCGTCGAACTGGCGGGCGAGGCGAGTGGCTTCGCGCCGGGGGACCGAATCGCTTATGCGCTGGCGCCGCCCGGCGCCTATGCCACGCACCGGCTGATCGCTGCCGATCGCCTGGTGCGGCTCCCGGACGATGTGGATGCCGAGACGGCGGCGGCGGCGATGCTCAAGGGCTGCACCGCCGAGATGCTGATCGAGCGCTGCGCCAAAGTGGAGGCCGGGGATTGGGTGCTGGTCCACGCCGCGGCGGGCGGCGTCGGCTCGATCCTCGTTCCCTGGCTCAAGGCAATCGGCGCACGGGTGATCGCCCATGCCGGGTCGGCGGAGAAGACACAGCTTGCAGCCGCGCTCGGTGCCGATCATGCCTTATCCTGTCCTCTCGACGCCCTGTCCGAACAGGTGAAGGAATTGAGCGAGGGCGGCGTGGCCTGCGTCTTCGACGGTGTCGGCGCGGCGAGCTGGTCGGCCTCGCTGGCGTCCTTGGGAAAGCGCGGGCTGATGGCCAGCTACGGCAACGCCTCGGGCCCGGTACCGCCGCTCAGCCCGCTCGAGCTTGCCCGCGGCGGCTCGCTGTTCCTTACCCGCCCGACGCTCGGCGACTATGTCGCCGACCCGGCCGAGCTACAGGCTTCGGCGGCGCGGTTGTTCCAGATGATTCGGTCCGGCGCCGTGCCGGTTCGCATCGGCGCCCGCTTCCCGCTCGCCAAAGCCGCCGACGCGCACCGCGCGCTTGAAGCGCGGGAAACGACCGGATCGACCTTGTTGATTCCCTGATCAGGCGGCGATGTAGCGCAGCACGCCGACCTCGTGGTCGACGATGCCGTCATAGATCATTTTGCCGGCCACCCACAGGATGACGGTGAGACCGATCCATGCGATCCAGCGGTAGCGCTCGATATATCGGGCGATGTAATTGGCCGCGATGCCCATCAGGGCAACCGAGAGCAACAGCCCGGCGACGAGCACATAGGGATGGTCGCGCGCCGCGCCGGCGACTGCGAGAACATTGTCGAGGCTCATCGAGACATCGGCGAGCGCCACCGCCCATGCTGCCGCCGCGAAGCTCTTCGCCGGGCGCAGGCCAGCCGCGCCCTCGTCGCAATCGGTGTCCGGATTGTCGGGGACGTGGCGCAACTCGCGGAACATCTTCCAGGCCACCCAGAGCAAGAGCAGGCCGCCGGCGAGCACGAGGCCGATCACCTGCAGCAATTGCGTCACCAGCAACGCGAAGATGATCCGAAGCACCAGAGCGGCGATGATCCCGATCAGGATCACCCTCTGGCGCTGCGCTGGAGGAAGGCCTGCCGCGAGCGCGCCGACGACGATCGCATTGTCGCCCGCCAGCACCAGATCGATCATGATCACCTCCGCGAAGGCGGTGATCGAAGCGGCGGAGAAGAAGGTCGCGAGATCCATGAAACCTAGTTTGGCAGGATCAGGTGCAGGACGCCATAATGTTCGTCGACGACGCCGTCATAGACCATCTTGAGCGCGACATAGAGGATCATCAGCAGGCCGCCCCAGGCGATCCAGCGGTAGCGTTGCACCAGCCTGGCGACGAAATTGGCGGCGATCCCCATCAGGGTCACCGACAGCGCGAGGCCGATGAACAACACGGCCGGATGGTCCCGCGCGGTCGCCGCCACCGCCAGCACGTTGTCGAGGCTCATCGACAGATCGGCGAGGGTGACCTGGATCGCGGCCTGGAGGAAGGTCTTGCTCCGCGGCGGCCCCTCCACCGCCTCCGTGGCGGGATCGTCCGCGGTAACCGGCGGCGGCGCGTGCCGCAGCTCGCGATACATGTTGTAGGCGACCCACAGCAGCAACAGACCGCCGGCGAGAACCAGCCCCGTGAAATGGAGCAGCTTGGTCGCGACCAGGGCGAAGGCGATCAGGAAGACCAGCGCCATGCCGACGCCGAGCATGATCACCTTCTTGCGCTCTTTCTCGGGCAGGCCCGAGGTCAGCGTGCCCATGATCACGACATTGTCGCCGGCCATGGTGAGGTCGATCAGGATGACCTGACCGAGCGTGAGCAGCCCCGCGGCAGTGAAGATGTCGGCGAAATTGAACACGGGGAAGGCCTGAGCCTATTGATTCATGGAGGCGAAGAAGTCCTCGTTCGTCTTCGAGTCCTTCATCTTGTCGAGCAGGAACTGCATCGCGTCGACCGTGCCCATCTGCATCAGGATCCGGCGCAGCACCCACATCTTGGAAAGCTTGGCCTGGTCGACCAGCAGCTCCTCCTTGCGGGTGCCGGACTTGCCTACGTCGAGCGAGGGGAAGATGCGCTTGTCGGAGACCTTGCGGTCGAGCACGATTTCCGAGTTACCGGTGCCCTTGAACTCCTCGAAGATCACCTCGTCCATCCGGCTGCCGGTATCGATCAGCGCGGTCGCGATGATCGACAGCGATCCGCCTTCCTCAATGTTACGCGCCGCACCAAAGAAGCGCTTCGGCCGCTGCAACGCATTGGCATCGACACCGCCGGTCAGCACCTTGCCCGACGACGGCACCACCGTGTTGTAGGCGCCACCGGCCCCCGTCGACACGGCGGCTCGGCTGTCGGCGAAGGCCCGACTC
>DASQJU010000091.1:0-12449 GCA_035630915.1 Allosphingosinicella sp. | reverse complement strand
CAGCATGAGATTGTCGCCGCTCAGGCGCAAAGCGGTGACGTCGAGAATGCCCTGGACCCGGAGGTTGGCGAGGATGCCGCCGGCGACCTCGCCGACGCCGGTGACGCGCCGCGCGGTGGCGAGAACCGGCACGCGGACCGGCGAGCGCGACAGATTGCCCCGGCCTTCCAGGCGCACCTCGTCGAACCCTGTCTGGTCGAAGGCGATGTGCGGGCTGGTCAGCCGGTAGACGAAGCGCGCCGTTCCGAACGCGCCGTCGAGCATCGCCGCCAGCCGCACCTGGCGCCCGGTCATGTTGGTGAAAAGGGCCGGCGGCCGGAGCAGCTCGGCGGCGATCTGGACATTCTCGTAGCGGCCGCGCCTGAGATCGACGAGGCCGCGCGTCTCGAGCCGCAAGGAAGGAGACAGCACCGACAGCCGCCCGTCGACCCGCCGGTCGGCGAAAACCCCGCTGCCGTTCACCAGCACGCGCGGGGTGGTGAGCCGCTGCAGCTTGCCCGTCAGGAAGGGCGCGGGCGCCGCCCAGCCGCGCAGGCTGAACCGGCCGGTCTCCATGCGAAGCTGCAGTTCCGACGTGCGGCGGCCGGAGACGTCGAGCCGCGCCGCGCCGAGCCAGCGGCCCCAGGTGCCGTCGCCGTCGAGCACGAGCCGGACCGGCCGGGCGGTGCCGAGCATCGCGCCGAGCACGCCGTTGGCCGGGGCATCGATCCTCCCGTCGAGGTCGAAGCGGTTGCGGCCGGGCTCGGCGTCGAGGCGAACATGGATGCGGTCGCCGCCGTCGCGCAGCGCGGAATCGAGCGCGATCAGCGCGCGGCCGCTGCGGACCTCGGCCTCGCCGCTCAGGCTGCCGACGCGTTCGCGCCCGGTCACCGCCCGGCCGATCCGCAGCTGGCGGACGTCGAGCCGGCCGACGTGGATGTCGTAGCTCGGCAGGATCGGCTTCGGCTCGCGCGACGGCACGAGCTGCGGCAACCGGTGGAGGATGACGAGGTCCGATTGCAGCCGTTGGATGCGCAGGCTGTTCCACAGGAAATCGATCGGCCGCCAGTCCATCTGGATCTCCGGCGATTCCGCGAACAGCCCGTCGGGATCGTAGAGGCGGACGTCGCGGAGCCGAGTCTCGCTCCAGATCGAGCCGTCGATCCGGCCGATGCGGATGCGCAGGCCCGAGGCCGGGGTCATCGCCGCGATCCGGTCGACGATCAGCCGGTGACCGGGCGCGGTGTCGAGGAAGGCGAGCAGGGCGGCGAGCACCAGCAGCAGGCCGAGCAGGAAGCCGGTGACGAACTTGGCCAGCGACGAGGTCCAGCGCCGCCAGCGCGGCCGCCTCCTCGGCTCGGGCGCCAATTCGGCTTCGTCGAGGACGGTGTCGCTCATCGTCAGAAGGCCTGGCCGAGCGAGACGTAGACGGCGATCCTCGGGTCGCCGCTGCGCGGGTTGATCGGGGTGCCCACGTCGACCCGGATCGGCCCGAAGCGGGTGTGATAGCGCACGCCGAGGCCCGCGCCGAACTGGAGGTTGTTCAGGCCCGGCAGCGAGGAATCGGCGATGTTGCCGGCGTCGACGAAGGGGACGATCCCGAAATTGCCGAACCGGATCCGCGCCTCGAGCGCGAATTCGAGCAGGGAGCGGCCGCCGATCGGATCGTCGAACACCGGATCGTGCGGCCCGAGCGCCTGGAAGCCGTAGCCGCGGACCGAGCCGCCGCCGCCCGCATAGTAACGCCGCGACGGCGCGATCCGGTCGCGGCTCGCGCCGAAGATCGTGCCGAGCCGGGTGCGCCCGGCGATGGTCACGGTGCTCGTCGCCGGAAAGTAGAAGCTGCCGTCGAGCTGGCCGCGGGCGTAGAAGAAGCTGCCGTTCTGCAGCGAAGCCTCGGGCGAGAAGCGCGCCGAGAGGCGGAAGCCGCTGGTCGGGTCGAGCAGATCGTTCGATCCGTCATAGCCGAGATAGGCCGGAAGCGCGGCGATGAAGAAGGTCCGCCGCCGCGTCGTGCCGGTAGCCAGATCCACGTCGCGCTCGTCCGAGGCGGTGAGCTCGGCGCCGAGCGACCAGGTCCAGGCCTTTTGCCAGATGATGTTGGTCTGCCGCTCGATCCCGCCGACGAGCGTGAAGGTGCGCGCGTCATAAGCCGGGCGGTCGAGATGGCCGGCGGCGGCGGCGATGTTCAGCACCTGGTCGCGGCGCATGAAATTGTTGCGCCTGAGCACTGCGGAGACGAGCTGCTCGCGCGTGCCCGCGACTCCGCGGAAGGTCACCCCGCCTTCGGGCGGAAGCAGGTTGCGGTGCTGCCAGGACAGTTCGAAGCGCACGCCCTCGCCGGTGCCGTAGCCTGCCTCGCCCGCGATCGTGCGCATCGGCGCCGGCTCGAGCGCGACCGCGACGTCGACGAGGTCGCTGCCCTCGCGCGCGACCGGACGGATCGTCACCGACGAGACCAGGCCGGTCGCGACCAGAGCCTGGCGCAGATCCTCGATCCGGTCCGCGCGCCAGGGATCGCCCTCGTCGAAGCGGGCGATCGTCTCGAGGTGCTCGGCGGTGAACAGCGGCACCCCGTCGACGACGATATGGCCGAAGCGCCGCGCGCCGCCGCTCTGGACCGGAAGCACCAGGGTCGCCGTCCGGCTGTCGTGATCGACGACCAATTCGGGCTCGCCGACCTCGGCGAAGGCATAGCCGCGGGCGCCGAGCTCGGCGCGAAGCGCGGTCTGCGCGTCGAGCACGGTCTGCGCGTCGACCGGATCCTCGGGATCGACCGCGAAGCTCCGGCGCAGCGGATCGGCGTCCGCCCCCAGCGCCGCGTCGAGGCCCGGCAATTCGACCCGCGCGAAATGGTAGAGCGGGCCGGGCTCGGCGCTCAAGGTCACCGCGAAGCCGCCGCCGGCGGGCGCGGCGACGTCGGTCGTCACCAGCGCATCGTAATAGCCATAGGAGCGCAAGAGCTCGCCGAGCATCTCGGCGTCGGCTCGCGCGCGCCGATCGATCTGCGCCGCGTTGGCCGGGTCGCCGCGATATTCCTCAAGCGTCGAAAGCTCTCGGAAGCGGGCCAGCAGCGCCGGCGTCTCGGCCGCGCCCAGCCCGTCGATCCGATAGACATAGCCGCGCGCGGCGGCGGCGTCGGCGACGTTCGCCGTCACCCCCGGCTGGTCGGGAATGGCCTCGTCGGGGCTGCGCTCCATGTCCGGCCAGTCGACTCCGAGATCGGGCCACTCCTCCATCGGCGCGGAGGGGTCGAGCGGGGGCGGCGCCGGCGGCGGCTCGGCCGTCTGGGCGTGGGCGGCGTTGGCACAGAATATCAGGGCAAGAGCGGCCGTCAGGGCCGCCGCACGCCGCCCCGCAACGACTTGCAACATGCTGACAAGGCTAGCTGGCCGGGCCGGGGCGCGCCAGAGCGGAAATCGGCGTGCGGCCTCAGTGGACCGTGGCGTCCGCCCGGTCGAGCGAGGAGAGCAGCTCGATCATCCGCTCGATCTCCCGCCAGCGGCAGAAATGGACGACGTTGCCGAGGTCGCGGCTGCGGCCCGCGCGCGCCGCCGCCTCGCTTCCGGCGAAGGCGCCGAAGCGGGCGATGAGATCGGCCGCGTCGGCGGCGGCCGACGCGTCGGACAGGTAGACGGGCGTAGCCAAACGCTTTCCTCGTTTCGTCTTTTCGTTGTGCCGTCCTTCTAGCCTCCGATGCTTTCGAAAGGACCGACGGCCATCCTCAACGCCTCATAAACCACGCCTGCTGGCGCGCGCCCGCCGGGGCTGGCATGGGGCGGTCATGAAACCCACCAGCCGATTCACCCGCGGCGGAGGCTGCCTGCTCGCTTTTGCGCTGATCGGGGGCGTGATGGTCGGCGCCTGGGCGCACGAATCGAGCATCGGCTTCCTCGGCGGCCTCGGGCTCGGCCTGGCCGCGCTGCTCGTCCTCTGGCTGATGGATCGCCGCCAGGGCTAGAGGATCAAAGCGGCCTCGTCGATCGACTGGAGCAGCTTCACGAAGCCGTCCTCGCCATATTGATCGAGCGAAGTGGCATAATGGACCGGCCCGCCGACGCTGTGCGAGAAGATCCAGTCGCCGATCACTGCCACGGCGGTCCGGGTGATCCGCTCCTGGCGCGTGCCCTCCGGGCCACCGCCCGGAAAGCGGGAGCGGAGCACGACATAGTCCACGACCCTGCCGCGCGAGCTCGTCCAGCGCAGCGGCTGCGAGACTTCGAAGCTGCCGTGCTCCATCTGGGCCGTCCGCTCGCCCCAGGCGGTGGCGATGTCCCGGGCGGTGCCTCGGGCGGCCGTCAGATAGGACCAGACATGGCGCGGATTGCCGGCGATCTGGTCCGGGGTCTCGCGGCGATCGATACCGGTCTGGATGTTGACCCAGTCGCGGCTCGTCGAGCAGTTCACATGATCGCTGTTGAGGAACGGGTAAGTGATCTCGCCGGTTCGGTACCAGAATCGGCACCGGGCGCCCGTCGGCACGTGCCTGGCCTCGGGCGTCGTCGTGGTCGCCGCGGCGACCATCGAATTGCCCTGCCAGATCCGCCCCTGCTCGACCACGTGCCGGGAGAAGGCATCGGCCTCCGCGACCGAGGGCGCGTCCGGCGGGGGCATTCGCCAGGGCTCGAGCGCCGGGGCCTGTCCCGACAGCATCACTGCCGCCGCAACCGCGAATCTGAGTCCTTTCATGGTGGTCCTCACTCCAGAGCAGCGCGAATGCTTGCATGACCGCGGCGGGCGCGCCAACCCCTAGCCGATCCGCCGCCCGGCCCAGACGACGCGGCCGACGATCTCCACCGCTTCCGGATCGCAATGCGGCCAGGTCGGATAAGCGGGATTGTCGCTGCCGATGCTGAGCGTCCGCGCCATCGGGTTGACCGCGAGCCGCTTGACCACCAGCGCGTCCTCGATTCTCAGCACGTAGACGCCGTCGCGCAGCCGATCGGCGCCGTCGCCGCGATCGACCAATATGTCGTCGCCGTTGACCAAAGTCGGCATCATCGAATCGCCGTCCACGCGAATGATCGAGAGCTGCTCGGGCGCGCCGCGGGCGATCCGGCGCAGCCAGGCGGGATCGAAGGCGATGTGCGCCTCGGCCTGCTCCACGCCGTCGAATGCGCCGGCGCCGGCCGCGGCGCCGACGTCGAGCCGCGGGACCGGTCGCAGATGCGCGCCACTCTCCCCCGCCGGGCCGCCGAGCCGCGCTTCGTCGACTCCGAAATAGCGGGCCAGCAGGCCCCGGTCGCGCTCGGCGAGGCGGCGCGGGCTGCCGCGCTTGATGTACTGCTGGATGTAGGCCGGATTGCGCCCGAGCAGGCGCGAGAGGCCCGAATAATCCTCGGCCCGCGCCTCGATCAGACCGGCCAGAGCCGCCCTCGCCTCCTCATCCGTCATAGCGCGAACATAGCAATAAGATTTTTCCTAGACAAGTAGGAAATCTCCGCAGATATGGAACATCTCGGGAACAGTGATTCGGAGTTGCTATGAACGACCTGCTCCGGCGGATCGAGCGCCACATGAGGCGGCGGGGCATGGCGCCCTCCTGCTTCGGACGTGCTGCGGTCAACGATCCGCGCTTCGTATTCGATCTGAGGAAGGGCCGGAAAGTGAATGATAGCACGGCGGCGAAGGTTGACGCCTGGCTCGACCGGCACAGGAGGCGGCGGTGAGAACGGCCCTGGACGCGCTGCTCCGCACCCTCCTCGGCGAACGGGCGGTCGCGGTGGCGGCCGCCAGCCGCGCCTGGTCGAGCGCGGGTGTCTGCGGGGAGCGGCATCGGCTGGAACTCAGGCTGGCTGGCGACGCCGCCGATGCCCTGCTGGAGGGCCTGTCCGAGCGCGAGTTCGCGCTCGACCGGCACTATGTGGCGGAGATCGCGGCGGTGGAGGTCGAGCGGCAGGGGAGCGAGGCGCGCCTGGTTATCGAGGCGCTGACGATTCCCCTGGACTAGTCCCGCGCGGCGAAGCGCTGCAGGCTTTCGATCGCGTTCTGCAAACGGTCGTCGCGGACGTCCGGGAAGGGCTCCGGCGCGAACGCAGGCGCGGGCGCCGGCTCCGGCGCAGCGGCCGGGGCCGATCGGGCGCGGCGGGCGAGGCCCTGCTCGAGGCGCGCCATCAGGGCCGGCAGACTCTCGTCCTCGAATACCGGCGGCGGCGGAGCCACTGGCTCGGGCTCAAGCTCGGGCTGGGGCTGTGGCTCGAATTCGGGCTCGGGCTCGGGCTGAGCCAGCACGACCGGCTCGAAGTCAGGCTCGGGCTCCGGCTGCGGATCGCCCAGCCATAGCGGCGTCCGCTCGAACTCGGGCTCGGGCGAATCCGGCACGATGCATTCCGGCTCATCCTGCCAGCCGGCCGGGGCCGGCGCTTCGGGCCAGGGCGCCGCAATTGGCGGCTGCGGCGGGGCGGGTTCGCCGAGGTCGCGGACCGCCGAGATCGGGCGGCGCGCGGGCGCGTCCGGGTGGAAATCGCGGCGGCGCAGGCGCGGCGCCTCTTCCTCCACCGGCTCGTCGAGCTCGAGCACCGCGCGGCTCGGTTTGGGCGCGCGGCTGGGCTTGGGCGCACGGCGCGGTTCGAGACCGCTCCGGTCGAGCAGCCTCAGCAGGAGGAATACGATTCCGAATGCCGCGACGGCACCGATCAGGCCGACGCCAAGGCGCGCCTTGAGACCGAGCGGGGGCGCAGCGGCGCTGAGCAGGTTCGGCAGGCCGCTGGCTTCGACCAGGCTGGCCATCAGGTCGCCGGGCATGGCGAACGCCGCGAAGGCCGCCGCGACCGCCGCGAGCGCGGCGACCGGAAGGTCGAGTGCGCTTCGGCCGTGGCCGGGTGTCAAATTCGGGAAGGGCCGCGAAGCCATTTATGAAGCCTTGCCGGTAAGTCGTTGGTAGACAGGCGCATAGCGCGAAATGTTTGACGACCAGTTACGTTCGCGCTCGACAAAGGCGCGCGCAACGTCGCGGCGCCCCTCCCATTCCGGGCGGCGCTCGAACAGGTCGGCGAGCGCGGCGGCGAGCGCCGCGGGGTCGCCGGCCGGGAACAAAGTGCCGGTCACGCCGTCCTCGATCAGCTCGCGATGGCCGCCGACGTTCGAGGCGGCGACCAGCTTGCGCTGGGCCATCGCCTCGAGCGGCTTCAGCGGCGTCACCAGCTCCGTCAGGCGCATCGCCTTGCGCGGATAAGCGAGAATGTCGATCAGCGCGTAATAGCGCTCGACTTCGTCGTGCGGCACGCGGCCGACGAACTGGATCCGGTCCGCGGCGGGCGAAGCCGAGGCCTGCGCCCTGAGCGCGTCTTCCATCGGCCCGCCCCCGACGAGCAGCAGCCGCGCCTTCGGCCGCCGCTCCAGAAGCATGGGCATCGCCGCGATCAGGTCGTCGAGCCCCTCATAGTCGTAGAAGGAGCCGATGAAGCCGACCGTGTCCGCATCGTCCAGCCCGAGGCTGAGCGCGAAGGCGGAATCCTCGCCCGGCGGCGTGCCGAACAGGTCCATGTCCACCCCGTTGGGCGAGACGAACACCTTGTCGGGCGCGATGCCGCGCCGGATCAGGTCCTGCCTCAGCCCCTCGCAGATCACGGCCACGGCGTCGGCGCGGCGCGCGGCATAGGTTTCCACGAGCCGGGTCAGCCGGTAGCGGGCCGAGCCTTCCCGCCCCGTTCCGTTGCCGACCGAGGCATCCTCCCAGAAGGCGCGGATCTCATAGACGAGCGGCAGCCCTCGGCGTCTGGCCACGGGCAGCGCGGCCAAAGCGGTGAGAACCGGCGAATGGGCATGGAGCTGATCGGGCTTCCACGCCTCGACCAGCCGGTCCAGCCGCTCGCTGAGCGCCCTGATCTCGCGATACTCGCCAAGCGGCGAAGGCGCGGGGTCTGTCCTGGGCGTCCGGTAGAAGGTGATACCGTCGACCACCTCGCCGTCGGGCCCGTCGGCGGCATGACGGGGGCCGGTGAGGCAGGCGACCTCCCACCCCCGCGCCAGCTGCGCCTTGACGATCGCGCGGGTGCGGAAGGTGTAGCCGCTCTGCAGCGGCAACGAATGGTCGAGGATGTGTAGGATCCGCATGCCGCGCCTCTTTGGCAGAGCAAGCTTAATGGGCCGTCAACCGGAAGGCGCTAGGGGCAAAGGATGATCCGCAAGTTCGCCCTCGCCATGATGTCCGCCTTGCTGCTCGCCGCGCAGGGCGAGCGCGGCCCCTTCACGATCGAGGGGAGCGGCCGGAGCTTCGCGAGCCTGCAGGACGCGGTCGACGCGATCGGCGCCGGCCAGGCGACGATCCGCATCGCCCCGGGCCGCTACCGCCAGTGCGCGGTGCAGGAGGCGGGGCGCGTCGCCTTCGTCGCCGAGACGCCCGGCACCGCGACCTTCGACGGGGTGATCTGCGAGGGCAAGGCCGTCCTCGTCCTGCGCGGCCAGGCGGCGCGGGTCGAGGGGCTTGTCTTCACCCATATGCAGGTCGACGACGGCAACGGCGCCGGCATCCGCATCGAGCAGGGCCAGCTCGAAGTCTCGCAGACGATCTTCGTCGACGGCCAGTGCGGCATCCTCTCGGCGGCCGACGAGAACGGCACGATCGCGATCGACCGGTCGACCTTCAGCCGGCTCGGCAAGCACCCGGACGGCAACGGCGCCCACGCCCTCTATGTCGGCCATTACGGCGCAGTCCGCGTCACCAATTCGCGCTTCGAACGCGGCACCGGCGGCCATTATCTCAAGAGCCGGGCGATGCGCGTCGAGATCGTCGGCAACAGCTTCGACGACAGCCAGGGCCACGAGACCAATTACATGATCGACCTGCCCGAAGGCTCGGTCGGCCGGATCGCGGGCAACTTTTTCGTCCAGGGGCTCGGCAAGGAGAATTACGGCACCCTGATCGCGGTCCATGCCGAGGAAGGCGACCATCCCAGCGCCGGCCTCGTGATCGAGGACAATGTCGCCTCCGTGGCGCCCGGCTTTCCCTGGACTACGGTCTTCGTCGGCGACTGGAGCGGCGAGCCGCTGGTCATCCGCAACAACCGCCTCGGCCCCCGCATCACGCCCTTCGAACGGCGCTAGGCGGCGAGCTTCGAGCCCAGCCGGGCGGCCAGATATTCGAGGTTGGCGATCCGGCGCATCATGCCGCTGTCGGCAATGTCTCCGGTGCGGAAGAAGCGCCGCATCGCCGGATAATCGAGGTCCACGACCCGGCCCATGAAATCGGGCGAGAGCAGCCCGCCATGCTCGTCGGCGACCGGGCCCATCCGCCGCCGCAGCGCATAGCTGCGCTGGCGCAGCGCCACCGGGCGGATCCGCGTCGACCATTCGCCGAAGCGGTGCCCAAGGCTCGGGGGACCGGCGAAATCGTGGTCATAGGCCGAGGGCAGCCGGGCCAGCGCGGGATCGATCGCGTTCAGCAGCATCGCCTCGAACCGGCCGGCATTCTTGAAGCCCAGCGGCAGCGTCATCGCCTCGGCGACGATGTGCTGATCGAGGAACGGCATCAGATAGGCGCCGCAGCGCGCCTCGATGCTGATCTCGCGCCCGAACAGGGCCCGGCAGCGCACGCGCGGATAGATTTGCTCGACCAGCGCCCGCGGCAGTGGCGCGCGGTCCCCTGCCCGTCCCAGTGCGGCGAGGATCTTGTCCTCCAGCGCGCGGAGGAAGGCGCTCTCGTCGAACGCGTGGGTGACGTCGCCCTTGGCGTAGCGGGCGTAGAAGGTCCGCGCGACCGCCGCAGCGCTGAACCGGCGGTTGGGCAAGAAGAAGAAATTGCGGAAAATCTCGCCGCACCCGCCCGAGACCGCCAGCGCGCCGCCCTGGTGCCGGGCCTCACGCGCCATGGCGTTGGCGCCGTTTTCGAACAGCTCGCCATAATTGGGCAGCGCGTCGTAAATCTCGAAATTGCGCGCGACGATCTCGGGGAATTGGTCGGGCGTGGGCGCGGCCCAACCCTCCTTGTCGAGCACGTCGAGCGCGAAGCCCTGCGCTGCGGCGATTTCGCGGGCGATGCGCACGTCGGCGCTGCCGGCATCGCCATAGACGTAGATATTGGGCGAGCACCCCGCGGCGCGCAGCGCGGCCAGCGCAAGGCGGGAATCGAGCCCGCCGGAGAGCGGGCAGAAGACGTTGTCGCCGAACTGGCCGACATGGGCCGAGACGATCGCCATCAGCCGGTCGCGATGCGCCGCGATCCGCTCGGCCAGCGGCATCGCCTCGCTCTCGGGCAGCGGCTTGCCGACGGCGTCCACCGTCGCGCCGCCCGGGCCGAGCGTCACAATCCGGTCCGGCCCCAGCATCTTCAGCTCGGCAAACACCGTATCGTCCCCGATCGGCACCACATTGAAGGCAAATTCGTAGACCCCCTGCGCATCGAAGCTGAGCTTCGGCAGCGCCCCCGCGGCGCTGAGCAGCGAGGTGGAGAAAAGCCGCATCCCGGCGTCGTGGAACAGCTGGAAGGCGCCGAAATAATCGGTGAACAGCCGCGTGACCTCGGCGCGGTGGACCAGCGCCACGAACTGGCCGCCGATCCGGCCCCAGTCGGGCGCCTCCATCGCCAGCAAGGCCTCGAGCGCCCCCGCGCCCATCTTGCCGTCGCAGGTGAACGTCCCCGCCACCGCCGCGAAATCCTCGCCCCGCGCGAAGAAGGTCTCGGGGCCGCCTTTCTCATAGGGCGCGTGCAGCACCCGCCAGCCGGGAATCTCGCGCTCGCTCGGCGCTCCGAAGCCGTGGCGGGCGAATTGCGCGCGCGCGCCGGCCATCGCACCGTCCGCGAAAAGGGGATCGCGCGTCTGCACGAGGAACAGGCCGGCCATGCAATTGCACTAGCCGATCAGGCTTAACGGCGCGTCAACCGCGGCGCGCTATGAGACAGCCTCAAACGGCGCGGCGAGAGGAACGGCCCGGTGATCGACAATTTCGCGCTCGGCCTGACCCATGGCCTGATGCTGCTCGCGGCCTGGCGCCTGCTGTCGCGCCCCGATATCGAGGACGACGACGCGCCGATGACGCCCCGGAAAGGCTGGTTCCGCAAGGATGCGTGATCTCGCCTTCGTCGCCTTTCTGATGGGCTTGCTGACGCTCGGCCTCAAGCGGCCGTTCCTGTTCACGCTCGCCTATATCTATGTCGACACCGTCTCGCCCCAGCGCCTGTCCTATTTCCTGCTGAACTCGATTCCGCTGTCGATGATCGTCGCTGTGCTCGCAATGGGCGGTTGGGCGATGGCCGACCGGAAGGACAATGTCGCCTTCACCGCCCGCCAGGGGCTGATGCTCCTGCTCCTCGCTTATTGCGCCTTCACCACGCTCCACGCCGATTTCCCGACCGACGCGGCCGAGAAATGGGATTTTGCGTGGAAGGCGGTCGCCTTCGCCCTGTTCCTGCCGCTGACCCTGCGCTCGAGGCTCAGGATCGAGGCCGTGCTCCTGTTCCTCGTCCTTTCGGTGGGATCGATCTCGATCGTCGGCGGGATCAAGACAATGCTGTCGGGTGGCGGCTATGGCGTGCTCAACCTGATGGTCGACAATAATAGCGGCCTCTACGAGAGCAGCACGATCTCGACCGTCGCGATCGGGATCATCCCGATCATCCTCTGGCTCGTCCGCTTCGGCACGATCTTCCCTCGCGATTGGCGTGTGAAGCTGTTCGCCGCGGGTCTGATCTTCTCCTGCCTGCTGATCCCGATCGGCACCGAGGCGCGCACCGGCCTGGTCTGCATCGCCCTGCTCGGCCTGCTGCTGCTGCGCGACATGAAGCGGCGGATTCTCTATCTCGCCGGCGCGGCCCTGCTCGCGCTCGGCTCGATCCCGTTCCTCCCCGCCTCGTTCACCCAGCGGATGGACACGATCCAGAACATCCAGGCGGACCAGTCGGCCGGCACCCGCCTCGCCGTCTGGGCCTGGACCTGGGACTATGCGCAGTCGCACCCGTTGGGCGGCGGCTTCGGCGCCTATCGCTCGAACCACATTCAGGTGCAGACGGTGAACACCGAGAGCGCGGGCGACGTCCAGATCGTCACCGCCCAGACCGAGGCGGACGAGGCGCGCGCCTATCACAGCTCCTATTTCGAGATGCTCGGCGAGCAGGGCTTTCCGGGCCTGTTCCTCTATCTGCTGATCCAGGCGATCGGGCTGGCGCGGATGGAGGTGCTCCGGCGGCGCTACAAGCGCGCCGAGGGCGGCGAAGCCTGGATCTCGCCACTCGCCACCGCGCTCCAGCATTGCCAGCTCATCTACTTGGTCGGCTCGCTGTTCGTCGGCATCGCCTTCCAGTCGTTCGGCTGGCTGATCCTCGCCGTCCAGATCGGCTTCGACGTCCACTGCGGCCGCCGCGAGCGGCAGGCGCGCAAGGCCGCCGCTTTGATCTCCGCGCCGGCCCTCACCTGAAAAAATTCAAGCGCGCTAATACCTTCTCAACCCGCGCGCGCTATCCCGGGCTTGGGCCTTTAGCTTAACTGCCAGAGCAGACCGCAGATTACGGTCAGGTGCAGGTAAAAATCCTGCGG
>DASQJU010000090.1:0-2727 GCA_035630915.1 Allosphingosinicella sp. | reverse complement strand
TCGCGCGCCGTGACGTCGGCGACCACGACATGGGGCAGGGTCCCGGGATGGTGCAGCTTCTTGCGGCGCTGCTCGACGCGGCCCTCGTCCGCAAGCTCGCGCAGCATCGTCTTGAGGGCGGCGCGGTCGGCGTTCCTCAGGTCGAAGGCGCGCGCGATCTCGCGGGTGCCGACTTTTCCGGGCTGTTGGCCGATGAAGGCGACGATGTCGTCTTTGGAGGGAAGCGGGGATTTGCTGTGAGGGCGTTTCATGGCAGCGACCGGAGTCGGTAATCCCCAATAACAAGGGTCCGTTCCAGGCGCGTCCGTTTCACCGGATGCCAGCCGCTGATGGCCGACCTCTGATCACTGACCCCTGGTCTTCTTGCGCGCCGGCTTGGCATCCGCGCTCGCGGGCGGCTTGGCCTTGGCAGCAGCTTTCGGTTTTGCCGGTGTCTTGCGCGCGGTGCTGCGCGCCTTCGCCGGCGGCTTCTTGCCGCCGCCGCGCGCGGCGCGTGCGTCCAGCAAGCCGACCGCCTGTTCGAGCGTGATCGCCTCGGGGGTCATGTCGGACGACAGCGTGGCGTTGACGCCGTCATGGCTCACATAAGGACCGTAACGACCGTTCTTCACCACGATCGGACCACCCTTGTCCGGGTGGTCGCCCAGTGTGCGCCCGGGATCGGCGCCCAGGCGGCCTTTGCGCGGCCCCTTGGCGCGTTTCTCTTCGATCAACGTCACCGCGCGATTGAGTCCGACACTGAGCACATCGTCGCCCGGCGTGAGGTTGGCGTACATCTTCCCATGCTGGATATAAGGGCCGAAGCGGCCGACGCCGGCCAGGATCGGCTCGCCGTCGTCGGGATGCTTGCCGATCTCGCGCGGAAGCGAGAGCAGTCCCAGCGCGCGCTCGAGATCGAGATCGTCGGACGACAGGCCTTTCGGCAGGCCGGCGCGCTTGGGCTTCTCGCCCTCGACCGCCTCGCCGAGCTGCACGTAGGGCCCGAACCGGCCCGAGCGCAGCGTCACCTCGAGGCCGCTCACGGGATCCTCGCCGAGCTTTTTCATGCCCCCGTCGGGGCCACCATTGGCGCCATTGCCCGGCGCGAACTGGCGGGTGTAGCGGCATTCGGGATAATTCGTACAGCCGATGAAGCCGCCGAACTTGCCGAGCTTGAGCGAGAGTTTTCCGGTCTCGCAATTCGGGCACTTGCGCGGATCGGTGCCGTCCGCGCGCGGCGGAAACAGATGCGGCGCCAACATCTCGTCGAGCGCATCGATGACCTGCGCGACGCGCAGCTCCTTGATGTCGCCGACCGCGGCGGTGAAATCGCGCCAGAAGTCGCGCAACAGGTCGCGCCAGGCCATCTCGTTGTTGGAGATGCGGTCGAGCTGCTCCTCGAGGCCGGCGGTGAAATCGTATTCGACGTAGCGGGCAAAGAAGCTTTCGAGGAACGCCGTCAGCACGCGGCCCTTGTCCTCGGGGACAAGCCGCTTCTTGTCGATGCGCACATAACCGCGGTCCTTGAGCACCTGCAGGATGGAGGCATAGGTCGAAGGCCGGCCGATGCCGAGCTCCTCCATGCGCTTGACCAGCGAGGCTTCCGAATAGCGCGGCGGCGGCTCGGTGAAATGCTGAGTGGAGTCGATCTTGCGCTTGGCCAGGTTCTCGCCTGCGTTCATTTCCGGCAGGCGTCGCGACTCCTCGTCGTCGGCGGCATCGTCCTCGCCCTCTTGATAAAGCGTGAGGAAGCCGTCGAACTTGATCACGGTGCCGGTCGCACGCAGATCGATGGCGCGATAGCGGTGGCCGGGGTCGCTGACATTGGCGGTGATGTCCGCGGTGGTGCGCTCGAGCTCGGCGGACTCCATCTGGCTCGCCATCGTGCGCAGCCAGATCAGCTCGTAGAGCCTGGCCTGATCGGAATCGAGAAACGCTTTGGTGTCCTTCGGACGGCGCGCCACCTCGGTCGGCCGGATCGCCTCGTGCGCCTCCTGCGCATTTTTCGCCTTGGTCTGGTACTGGCGCGGGGAGGGCGGGACGTAGCGGCTGCCATAATCGGTCCCGATCAGGCTGCGGGCGGCGGCGATCGCCTCTTCCGCGATGTCCACGCCGTCGGTACGCATATAGGTGATGAGGCCGACGGTCTCGCCTTCGATGTCGACCCCTTCGTAGAGCCGCTGCGCGATGCGCATGGTGTGGGCCGGCGCAAAGCCGAGCTTGCGGCTCGCCTCCTGTTGCAGGGTCGACGTGGTGAACGGGGGCGGCGGATTGCGGCGGGCGGGCTTGGCCTCGATATTGGCGACCGTAAAGCGCGCGTTCTCCAGCGCCTGCTTGAAGGCTTCGGCCTCGGCGCCCGAACCGATATCGAGGCGCTGGATCTTCTTGCCGTCGGCGCCCACGAGACGCGCCTGGAAGGTGTCGTCGCGCGGGGTGGCGAGCGTCGCCACCAGCGACCAATATTCCCGGGCGACGAACTTCTCGATTTCGAGCTCGCGGTCGCAGACGAGGCGCAGCGCCACCGACTGCACCCGGCCGGCGGAGCGCGCGCCCGGGAGCTTGCGCCACAGCACCGGCGAGAGGGTAAAGCCGACGAGGTAGTCGAGCGCCCGGCGGGCGAGATACGCGTCGACCAGGGCGCGGTCGATGCTGCGGGGGTGCTTCATCGCATCGAGCACCGCCTTCTTGGTGATGGCGTTGAACACCACCCGCTCGACCGCCTGCTTCCCGATGGCGTGCTGTTCTTTC
>DASQJU010000089.1:0-4043 GCA_035630915.1 Allosphingosinicella sp. | reverse complement strand
CAGGCGATGAAGGCGGCGGGCAAGATCGCGCGCAATCCCTTGCGCGAGAGCTTCCGCGGCCGGCACCAGCTAAAGCTCATCTTCGTCGCGCTGTTCGGCATCGCCGCCGGCCTCACCGTGATCTGGTACACGGCGCAGTTCCAAGCGCTCTACTTCCTGCAGAATTCGCTGAGGATCGACGACACCTCGGCGCGGCTGATCATCGGCATCGCGGCGATGTTCTCGATGTTCTGGTTCGTCCTGTTCGGCTGGCTGTCGGACAAGATCGGGCGCAAGCCGCCGATCGTCGCCGGCTATGCGCTGACCATCGTGCTGATGTTCCCGTTGTTTCACTGGATGGCGAACGCGGCCAATCCCGAGCTTGCGACGGCGCGGGACCGCAATCCGGTTACCGTCCAGGGTACGAACTGCTCCTACGATCCCTTCGCCCAGCGCCAGCCGACGCCCTGCGGCCGCGCACTCGACGCGCTGACCCGGCGCGGCATCGCCTACACGATGATTCCGGCGCCTGGCTGGAGCGGCGATTCCTACCAGCTCAGGATCGGCCACACGATCGTCAGCGCCGAGGATCCGGCGGCGCTCGATACCGCGCTCGCCCAGGCCGGCTACAAGCTCGAAAAGACAACGCCGTCGCTGGATCGCGCAATCCAGGTCGTGCTGGCGATCATCGTCATCGGCATGCTCTCGGGCATGACCTACGGGCCGGTGGCGGCACTGCTGGTCGAGATGTTTCCGGCGCGAATGCGCTACACCTCGCTCTCGGTGCCCTACCACATAGGCACCGGCTATTTCGGCGGATTCCTGCCCTTCATCAGCCAATATATCGTGGCGCGCACCGGCGATCCCTTTTCGGGCCTGTGGTACACGATTGGCGTCGTGACGATGGCCCTGATCGTCACCTTCTTCTGGCTGCCGGAGACCTCGGGAAAGAATTTGGATTGAGCGCGGTCGCAGGCTAGGCGCGAGCCATGGTCCACCTTCCGCTCCGGTTGACGCTCGACGGCGACGCGCTCGTCGCCAACTGGCATTGGCTCGCCCACAAGAGCGAGGGCGCGGCCTGCGGCGCGGCGGTCAAGGCCGACGGCTACGGTCTCGGCGCGCGCGAGGTGGTGAAGCGCCTGCAGGCGGCGGGCTGCCGCGATTTCTTCGCCGCGACCTGGGCCGAGGCGGAGGCGCTCGCGCCCTGGCCGGCCGACCTCGAGCTTTCGGTGCTCCACGGCGTGCTGGCCGACGACATGGCGGCGGCGCTGAGATCCCCGGCGCGGCCGGTGCTCAACAGCGTCGAGCAGGTGGCGCGCTGGAAGGAGACCGGGCGGCCGTGCGACGTGATGGTCGATACCGGGATCAACCGACTGGGCCTTTCCGCGAGCGACGCCGCTTCGGGTCTGCTCGACGGGCTCAAAATCGAAACGCTGATGAGCCACCTCGCCTGCGCGGACGAGGATTCGGCGGCGAACGAGGCCCAGCGGCGCGCCTTCGAAGCGGTCGCCGGCAGGGTGAAGGCGGCGCGCGCCAGCCTCGCCAACAGCGCCGGCATCTGCCTCGGCCGCGATTATGCGTTCGACCTGACCCGGCCCGGCATCGCGCTCTACGGCGGCGTTCCGCGCCGAGAGGTCGAGGGCCATATCCGCCAGGTGGCGCGAATCGAGGCGCAAATCCTCCAGCGCCGCCGGGTCGAGGCGGGGGACCCGGTCGGCTATGGCGGCACTTTCGTCGCCGACCGCCCGCGCGAGCTGGCGATCGTCAATCTGGGCTATGCTGACGGCTATCTGCGCGGCTTCTCCGGCACCGGCCGGGCGCGGATCGGCGACGGCTTCGCGCCGGTCGTCGGGCGGGTGTCGATGGACCTCACCGCGATCTGCGTCGACGCGGCTCCGGAGCTGAGCGAGGGCGACTGGATCGAGCTCGATTACGACCTGCCCAGCGCTTCGTCGCAATCGGGGCTCAGCCAGTATGAGCTGCTGACGACGCTGGGCGCGCGGTTCGAGCGCATTTGGCGCTGAACCTCCGGCCGTCCGGCTCGTTGGGGCGTGATGGCGCGGATCGCACACCTTTCGGACGTTCATTTCGGCGCGCATGATCCGGCGGTGGTGGCGGGCGCCGAAGCCTGGCTGGCGCAGGAACGCCCCGACCTCGTCGTCATCAGCGGAGATTTCACCCAGCGCGCGCGGGTCGAGCAATATCGCGAGGCGGGCGCGTTCCTCGACCGGATCGAGGCGGCGGGACTGAAGACGCTCGCCGTCCCGGGCAATCACGACGTGCCGCTCTACGACGTCGTGCAGCGCTTCACCCGGCCGCTGCATCGCTACCGCCGCTATATCGACGACGACCTCTGCCCCTGGTTCGAGAGCGAGCGGCTGGCCGTCCTCGGCATCAACACCGCGCGCTCCCTGACCTTCAAGGACGGGCGGATCAGCCACGACCAGATGGAGATCATCCGCGAGCGGTTCGGCGCCGTGCGCGAGGGCAAGACCAAGGTCCTCGTCACCCATCACCCGCTGTTCGAGATGCCGATCGACGAGGATCCCGGCGAGATGTCCGAAGCCGTCGGCCGTCAGGGCGAGGCGCTTCAGGCGGTGGCGGATGCCGGAGTCCACATCCTCCTCGCCGGCCATTTCCACCGCAGCTTCACCGAGAGCGCCCGGCGGATGGTGAAGAATGCCGGGCCGTCGCTGGTCATCCAGGCCGGCACCGCGACATCCGTCCGGCTGCGCCACGGGGAGACGCAGAGCTTCAACCTGATCGAGACGCACAAGGACCGCGACGTCGAGGTCCAGGTGATCGCCTGGGACGGCGCCGCGTTCCGCGGCAAGAACAGCGCGCGCTATTTGTTCGACGGCGAGAATTGGTCGGCCGCGGCGCCGGCGACCGCCTAGTCGCCCATCACCTCATATTCGCCGAGGCGATGCTCGGCGGTGGTCCAGGCTTCGGTGGAGCGGTCGAGAGCTTCATAGTCGGCGCGATTAGCCTCCATGAAGGCGTCGAAATCCTCGCGGGCGCGCCAGACGTCGAGGGTAAGGTAGGAGCCGTCGGCGGCCTTCATCAGCTCGGTTCCGCGAAAGCCCTCGGCGCGGGCGAAGAGCTGCGCCCAGGCACCGGTCGGCCCATAGGCCGCCTCGAATGCGCCGCGCGCCTCTTCCAGTACCTCGTAGCGCCAGATCAGAGCGATCATGTCTAAGCCCCTGTCCCGATGAGCAAATAACCTAGGGACAGAGTTGAGGCAAAGAAATGGGACCGCGTCTCCGGCCGCGCTGTGCCGGGTTGGGACGGCTAGTCGCGCTCGACGCAGAGCGCGATGCCCATGCCGCCGCCGATGCACAGCGTGGCGAGGCCCTTCTTCGCGTCGCGGCGCTGCATTTCGTAGATGAGCGTGGTGAGGACGCGCGCGCCCGAGGCGCCGATCGGGTGGCCGATGGCGATCGCGCCGCCATTGACGTTGACCCTGTCCGAGCTCCAGCCGAGCTCCTTGCCGACGGCGAGGGCCTGGGCGGCGAAGGCTTCGTTGGCCTCGATCAGGTCGAGATCGGCAATCGTCCAGCCGGCCTTTTCCAGTGCCCTCTTCGACGCGGGCACCGGGCCGATTCCCATGATCGAAGGATCGACGCCGGCCGAGGCCCAGCTCGCCACGCGGGCGAGGATCGGCGCGCCGCGCCTCTCCGCTTCCTCACTGCTCATCAGGACCAGCGCGGCGGCGCCGTCGTTGAGGCCCGACGCGTTCCCGGCGGTGACGGTGCCGTCCTTCTTGAAGGCCGGACGAAGGCCTGAAACGCCGTCGAGCGTCGCTCCGGCGCGGATATATTCGTCGTCCTCGACGAGTGTCTCGCCCTTGCGCGTCTTGAGCGTGACCGGCGCGATCTCGTCCCTGAAGCGGCCAGCGGAGCGCGCCGCCTCGGCCTTATTCTGGCTGGCAACGGCAAATTCGTCCTGCTCGCGGCGGGTCAGCTGGTATTGCTCGGCAAGATTCTCGGCGGTGATCCCCATGTGATAGCCGTTGAAGACGTCGGTCAGCCCGTCCTTGATCATCGTGTCGGCGAGGCTGAGGT
>DASQJU010000088.1:0-7666 GCA_035630915.1 Allosphingosinicella sp. | reverse complement strand
GGGCGTCATCCTCAACAAGGACGGCAGCTTCCAGCGCACCGCCGCTTTTCGCGGGCCCGACCTCGAAAGCGCGACGGAGGCCGAGCTCGTCTCGGCGTGCGCGCGCGCGAACAACGTGCTCAAGAGGTTCGGCGCGGGCTGGGCGCTGCATTTCGAGGCCGAGCGCCGGCAGGCTCTCGGCTATCCCGAGGGCACCTTCCCCGAGGCCGCCTCATGGCTGGTCGACGAAGAGCGGCGCGCGAGCTTCGAGGCCGCGGGCGCGCATTTCGAGAGCCATTATCATTTGACGCTCACCTTCCTGCCGGCGCCTGACCAGGCCGACACGGCGGGCCGGGCCCTGGTGGAGCGAAGCGACGACCTCAAGGGCCGCGACTGGCGCCAGGCCCTGGCGGCGTTCATCGCCGAGACCGACCGGGCACTGGACCTGTTCTCAGGGTTCATGCCGGAGATCCGGGCGCTGGACGATGGCGAGACGCTGACCTTCCTGCACGGCGCCATCTCCGAGCGGCGCCATCCCGTCGCCATGCCGGAGACCCCGCTCTACCTCGACGGTCTGCTCGCCGACACGCCCTTCACCGGCGGGCTCGAGCCGATGCTTGGGCAGAGCCATCTGCGCAGCCTCACGATCCTCGGCTTTCCCAATGTCAGCCGCCCCGGCATCCTCGACGCGCTAAACCATCTGGACTTCGGCTATCGCTGGGTGACGCGCTTCGTCGCGCTCGACAAGACGGAGGCGACCAAGGCTCTGACCCGGCTGCGCCGGCAATGGTTCAACAAGCGCAAGTCGATCACCGCGCTGCTGCGCGAGGTCATGTACAATCAGCCCGCGCAGCTGCTGGACAGCGATGCCGACAACAAGGTCGTCGACGCCGATCTCGCGCTGCAGGCGCTCGGCGGCGATCATGTCTCCTTCGGCTACCTCACGACCACGGTGACCGTGGCCGATACCGATCGTGCGCGCGTCGACGAGAAGGTGCGCGGCCTCGAGCGGGTGATCAACGGCCTCGGCTTCACATCCATCCGCGAGACGGCGAACGCGGTCGAGGCCTGGCTCGGCTCGCTGCCCGGCCACGTCTATGCGAACGTTCGCCAGCCGCTCGTCCACAGCCTCAACCTCGCCCATCTGATGCCCTTGTCCTCGGTCTGGGCCGGGCCGGCCAGGAACGCTCATCTCGACGGGCCGCCTCTGCTCTACGCCGAGACCAGCGGCTCGACCCCGTTCCGGCTCTCCACCCATGTCGGCGACGTCGGCCATATGCTGATCGTCGGCCCGACCGGCGCCGGCAAGTCGGTGCTGCTCGCCTTGCTGGCGCTCCAGTTCCGCCGTTATCCCGCGTCCCAGGTCTACATCTTCGACAAGGGATTCTCGGCGCGGGCCGCGGTGCTGGCCATGGGCGGCGCGCATCATGCGCTCGGCCTGGGAGGCGAGGGCACCGGCGAAGACGCCGGCCATGGCGGGGGCGAGGCCATCGCCTTCCAGCCCCTGCGCCGCATCGAAAATGCCAGCGAGCGGGCCTGGGCCGCGGAATGGATCGGCGCGTTGCTCGCGCACGAGAAGGTGCTGGTCACGCCGGAGGTGAAGGAGGCCGTCTGGTCGGCGCTCGGCAGCCTTGCCTCGGCGCCGGCCGCGGAACGGACGCTGACCGGCCTCGCCCTGCTGCTCCAGTCGACCGCTTTGCGCTCGGCGCTCGCCCCCTATACGCTCGAAGGGCCGTTCGGCCGGCTGCTCGACGCGGCCGAGGACGGCGTCGGCAGCATCGCCGACGTCCAGTGCTTCGAGACCGAGGCGCTGATGGGGCAGGCGGGCGTCGTCGCGCCGGTCCTCACTTATCTGTTCCACCGTCTCGAGGAGAGGTTCACCGGGCGCCCGACCCTGCTCGTCCTCGACGAAGCCTGGGTCTTCCTCGATCATCCCCTGTTCGCCGCGCGCATCCGCGAATGGCTGAAGGTGCTCCGCAAGAAGAATGTCGCGGTGGTGTTCGCGACCCAGAGCCTCGCGGACATTGCCGACTCCGCGATCGCGCCGGCGATCATCGAAAGCTGCCCGCAGCGCATCCTGTTGCCGAACGACCGCGCGATCGAGCCGCAGAGCCGGGCCGCCTATGAACGGTTCGGGCTCAACGACCGCCAGATCGAGCTGATCAGCCGGGCGACGCCCAAGCGGCAATATTATCTCCAGTCCGCGCGCGGCAACCGCCTGTTCGAGCTCGGCCTCGGCTCGGTCGCGCTCGCCTTTTGCGGCGCCTCCGACCCCGCCTCGCAGAAGCGGATCGACGCGGTCCTGGCCGAGCATGGCGCGGGCGATTTCGCGGCCGCGTACCTCCGCGATTGCGGACTGACCTGGGCCGCCGCCTTGGCCGGCCGCTTCAATGCCACCCACCCCCCAGAAGGAGAATGACCTGTGAAGAAGTTGCTCAATACCGGCCTGCTCGGCCTCGCTCTCGCGACCACCTCGCTTGCGGCCGGGCTGGCGATCATGCCCGCGCCGGCGCATGCCATCCCGGTCTTCGACGGCGCGAATTATGCGCAGAATCTGCTCACCGCGGCGCGCACGCTCCAGCAGATCAACCAGCAGATCCAGAGCCTCCAGAACGAGGCGGCGATGCTTCAGAACATGCAGCGCAACCTCAGCCGGATCGACTTTCCGCAGATGCAGCAGCTCCGGCAGCGGCTGCAGCAGATCGATGGGCTGATGGGGCAGGCGCGAGGGATCGACTTCCGGGTCGACCAGCTCGACCAGCAGTTCCGGCAGCTCTATCCCGAGAGCTTCCAGCAGCTCCTGACCCGCGACCAGCGGGCCGCTTCGGCGCGCGCCAGGCTCGACGCGGCGATGTCCCAGTTCCGCCAGACCATGGGCGTCCAGAGCCAGATCGTCGCCAATGTGCGCGAGGACGCGCAGACGCTCTCGCAGATCGTCGCGCGCAGCCAGGGGGCCGAAGGCGCGCTTCAGGTCAGCCAAGCGACCAACCAGCTGCTCGCGCTCACCGCCCAGCAGCAGCTGCAGATCCAGAATTTGATGGCGGCGCACTTCCGCAGCCAAGCGGTCGAGCAGGCGGAGCGCGCGCAGATCGAGCGGGAATCCCGCGAGGGCGTGCGCCGCTTCCTCGGGGATGGGCGCGCCTACACGCCCCGGCCGCGCCAATGAGCTGAGCCGGCACCGGATCCGCCCCGATCCGGTGCACGTCTCGTCGCGGGGCCCGTTTGGCCTCTCCCCCCTGGGGCCGCGGGCCCCGCGACACCTCCTCGAACCACATTCGAAAGCCGACGCCAGTGGAAGACCTGAACGTCATCGACCAATTCATGGACACGTTCGTCCGCTATATCGACAGCGGGTTCGGACTGCTCGGGCCCGACGTCGGCTTCCTGACGACGGTGCTGATCGGCATCGACATCACCCTGGCCGGCCTGTTCTGGGCGCTTGGCGGCGAGAACGACATCATCGGCCGCTTCATCAAGAAGATCCTCTATGTCGGCGTCTTCGCCCTCATCCTGAACAGTTTCTCGACGCTGACCAGCATCATCTTCCGCTCGTTCGCGGGTCTTGGGCTCACCGCCGGCGGAAGCACGATTACCGCCGACGACCTGCTCCGGCCGGGCCGGCTGGCCGGCACGGGCTTCGAGGCGGCCAAGCCTTTGCTCGACCAGGCGACCGAGCTGGTCGGCCCGATCGCCTTCTTCACCAATTTCGTCGAGATCATGACCTTGATGATCGCCTGGGTGATCGTCGTGATCGCCTTCTTCATCCTTGCCGTCCAGATGTTCGTGACGATCCTCGAATTCAAGCTGACCAGCCTGGCGGGGTTCGTGCTGGTCCCCTTCGCCTTGTGGAACCGCACCTCCTTTCTCGCCGAACGCGTCCTCGGGAATGTGATCAGCTCGGGCATCAAGGTGATGGTGCTCGCCGTGATCGTCGGCATCGGCTCCAACTATTTCTCGGAATTCACGAACTCGCTGCAGGGGCAGGAGCCAAGCCTCGAGCAGGCGGTGTCGCTGATGCTCGCGAGCCTCGCTTTGTTCGGGCTCGGAATCTTCGGGCCGAGCATCGCCTCCGGCCTGGTGTCGGGCGCCCCCCAACTCGGCGCGGGCGCCGCCGTCGGGACGGTGGCGGGCGCGGGAGCGACGCTCGCGCTCGGCGGCGCGGCCGCGGTCGGAGGCGCGCGTGCGGTCGCTGGCGCCGGCCTCGGCGCGATCCGCGCCGGGACGACGATGGGGGCCGCCGCCTCGACCGCGGCCCAGCTCGGCCGGGAGACCGGCGGCTCGAGCATCGGCGGCATGGCCGCCGCCGCCAAGGGCGCGGCAGCGCAGCGGCTCAGCGGCTCGCTCGGCCTTGGCGCCGCCGCCGAACGGGGCCGCGACGCGGCCTGGTCGGCAATGACCGGGAAGCCGGCCTCTTCATCCTCGGCGCCCGCGGCGGCGGCAGCGGCTGGCGCCGGGGGCGGCGATGGCGCCCCTGCCTGGGCGCAGCGCCTCCGCGCCGAACAGACCTCACGCCATCACCGCCAGCTCGCGGTGCACATGCTCGGCGCCGGCTCCAGCCGCGGCGCGGGCGCCACCCCCGACATCAAGGAAAGGGACTGACCTATGCGATTCAAGCGTGCCGTCCAGCGCTACGGACGGACTCCGGAACCCGACACGCCCTATCAGCGCGCGGGGCAATTGTGGGACGAGCGGATCGGCTCGGCCCGGGTGCAGGCGCGCAACTGGCGTCTCATGGCATTTGGTGGGCTGTTCCTCACCACCGGCCTCTCGGGCGGCCTCGTCTGGCAATCGATGCAGAGCCGCGTCGTCCCTTATGTCGTGGAGGTCGACGCCCTCGGCGAGGCGCGCGCCGTCTCGCCCGCGGCCTCGGACTACCGGCCGACCGACCCGCAGATCGCCTGGCACCTCTCGCGGTTCATCTCCAACATCCGCTCGAAGTCGCTCGATGCCGTGCTCATGCGCGAGAACTGGCTCTCGGCCTACGATTTCGCGACCGAGCGCGGCGCGCTCTTCCTCGGGGAATATGCGCGCGCCAGCAATCCGTTCGCCGACATCGGCGACAGGACGGTGTCGGTGCAGGTCACCAGCGTGGTGCGCGCGTCCGAGACGAGCTTCCAGGTGAAGTGGACCGAAAGCCAATATGAGCGGGGCAGCCTCACAGGCACGTCGCGCTGGACCGCGATCCTGACCATTCAGCAGCGGCCGCCGCGCTCCGCCGATGTTCTCCGCAAGAACCCGCTCGGCATCTATGTCGACGCGATCGACTGGAGCCGCGAGCTGGATACGCCGGCCGCCGCCGCGCCCGCCCGGACCGCTCCAGGCGAACCTGCTCCGCCGCGCGAGGCTCCCGCCTTCGCGCCCGCGCCCGGCGCTCCGCGGGCATCGATCCCGCAGGGCTCGCTGCTCGCACCGGCGGCGCCGGCCCGCCCAGCCAACGAAACCACTTCCCCCGAAAGGAACGCCCAATGATCCGTCCCATTCCTCTCACCTTGTGCCTGCTCGCGCTGGCGGCCACCCCGGCCGAGGCCCAGCGTCGCGGCCACCGGGACGCGGCGCCCACCGCGCGCGTCCAGTCGGCGAACCGCGCGGCGCTGCGCGAGCCGACGCGCGCCGGCTACATCAACGCGGTCCAGGTCTATCCTTATTCGGAAGGGACGCTTTACCGTCTGTACGCCGCGCCCGAGCGGGTGACCGACATCGCGCTTCAGCCCGGTGAAGCCGTCACCTCGGTCGCCGCGGGCGACACGGTCCGCTGGATCGTTGGCGACACGACCAGCGGCAGCGGAGCCTCACGCCGCACCCACATCCTGGTGAAACCGTCCTCGGCGGGCCTCACCACAAACCTGGTCATCGCCACCGACCGGCGCGTCTATCACCTGCAGCTCGAAAGCACCGGCGCCACGGCGATGGCGGCCCTCTCCTGGATCTACCCCCAGGACGCGCTGATCGCGCTTCAGGGTGCCGGAGCGGGCGCGGACTCGGCGGCGCCAGTCGCGGGCGGCCTCGCGGTCGAGAGCCTTCGGTTCGGCTACAGGATCAGCGGGGACGATCCGCCATGGCGGCCGCTCCGCGCGTTCGACGACGGGCGCCAGACCTTCATCGAGTTTCCGGCGAACATCGCGCAGGGAGCGGCGCCGCCTTTGTTCGTGCTGGACGACGAGGGCGAGGCCGCGCTCGTCAACTACCGCATGGCGGGCCGCTATTATGTGGTGGACCGCATATTCGCCCGGGCGGAGCTGCGCCTCGGCGCCGGGCGGCAGACGGTCGTCCGGATCAGCCGCGACGATGCGACGCGCGCCCGGCGCCGGCGGAGGGCGTCATGAGCGACGATCGGTCGATGATGGCCGAACCTCGGACCGAAAAGGTCGATCCGGAGACGCTGGTGCTTCGGGGCAGCCCGAGCAGGGTGGTGCGCTTTCGGCGCGGCGTGATCGTGGGCATCGCCGGTCTGGGCTCGCTCGCCCTGATCGGCACCGCCTGGCTCGCGCTCCAGCCTGCCAGCATGCGCCTGGTGGCGTCCGGCGACGACCGTCCGGTAGCGTCGTCGAATGCCGCCCCCGACGTGCTTGCGGCCGCGCCTCGCAGCTACGGCGATGTGCCGCGGCTCGGTCCGCCGCTCCCCGGCGATCTCGGCCGGCCGATCCTGGAGCGGCAGCGCGAAATGGCGGTGGAAACGCCGCCGGGTCAGGCGACGCCGCCGGCGATGGATGCGGCTGCTCAGGCGGCGGAAACCGAGCGCCAGCGCCGGCTTGCCGAGGCGCGCCAGGCGCGGGAGGCCCCGGTGCTGACGCAATTGGCGCGGAGTGGAACCGCCGAGGCGGCGACGGCAGTGCCGCCTTTGGCCGCCGATCCGGCAGCGTCGCCATCGGGAGAGCAAAGCGGAGCCACGACGACGGCGGGGCAGGGGCGCAATATTGCCTTCGCGAACGCTCGCGACACCGGCGGCACGATCAATCCGCATCGCTTGCAGCAGGCGGCATCGCCCTGGCAGCTCAGCGCCGGCAGCGTCATCGCGGCGAGCCTGGTCACGGGGCTCAACTCCGACCTGCCGGGCATGGTCGTCGCCCAGGTCACGGAAAATGCCTATGACAGCGCGACCGGCCGCACCTTGCTCGTGCCGCAGGGCGCGCGGCTGATCGGCCGCTACGACAGCGTGGTCGCGTTCGGGCAGAGCCGCGCCCTGCTGATCTGGCAGCGCATCGTCTTTCCGGACGGCTCGTCCATTTCCCTCGACAACCTGCCGGCCACCGACACCGCGGGCTATGCCGGCGTCGCCGACCGCGTCGACTTCCACACCTGGCGGCTGCTGCGGGGCATCGGTCTTTCGACCATTCTCGGCGTCGGGACGCAGCTCACCTTCGGCGGCAGCGAGGCCGATCTCGTTCAGGCGCTTCGGGAATCCGCGCAGAGCAATGCCGACCGGGCCGGGCAGCGCATCGTCGAGCGCAATCTGGACATCCAGCCGACCATCCGCGTCCGGCCGGGATTTCCGGTTCGGGTGCTGGTCCACAAGGACCTCGTCCTCAGGCCCTGGAGGGGTTGACCTTTATGCTGAAACTCGCCCGAATCCCCGACCGCACACCGGTCAAGCTGGCGATCCTCGTCCCGCCCGAGCTTCACGAGACGCTGGCCGATTACGCTAGGGCCTATGAGGAGGCCTATGGCGCAAGCGTGCCCGTAACCGAGC
>DASQJU010000087.1:0-3386 GCA_035630915.1 Allosphingosinicella sp. | reverse complement strand
CTGGACGACGCGGTGTTCACCGGCCTGTCGCTCGGAGCGCTCAACGCCAATGCGTTCGTCATCGGCACCACGGCGCAGGACGCGGACGACCGGATCATCTACAACAGCACCACCGGCGCGCTCTTCTTCGACGCCGACGGCAACGGCGCAGGCGCCGCCGTGCAGTTCGCGACGCTAGACGGCCATCCGATCGTCACCGCCAGCGACTTCACCGTGATCTGAGGCATCGGGCCTGTGCCGCCGCTCCCCGGCGCCGCCGCGCCGATCTTGCCATCCCGCGGGCGCGCCAACGGCTTCTGCAGGCTCGACGTCCCCGGAGGACCAAACGTCCTAGCCCATCAAGAAAAAGGGCGCGCGAGGCTTGGTGCCTCGCGCGCCCGCAAAGTAGGGCCGGCCCGCGCTACCGCGTCAGCTGGCCCTTGGGGGTCACTACGCGCACGACCACGCGGCGCGCCTCGTCGTCGCTCGTCGGCGCCTGCATGTCGGGCGGCATGTTGCCCTCGCCCATCGCGGTCGGCGAAAGAACGCGGCCAGGCTGGATCGCGCCGGTCTGGCGCAGATAGTTGCTGACCGCGATCGCGCGCCTCAGGCTCAGCCGCTCGTTTGCCGCCGGGTTGCCGCGGGAATCGGCGAATCCGATGATCGAGACGCGGTAATTGCCGAAGCCCGGAGCCGCCTGCGCAAGCGCGCGCAGCTGCTGCTGGTATTGCGGGGCGATCGCGACGCTGCCGGTCTGGAAGTAGACTGTGGCCTCCTGGCGGATCTCATATTCGTTACCGTCGATGATCGCCTGGCGGAGTTGGGCCCGCTCGGCCGCGGCCTGGGCGAAATTCTCCTGCGTTCCAGCCGTCGAGGCTATTGCCGCGCGCCAGTCGCGCTCGCGATATTCGATCTCGTTGGCGGTCAGCGTGCTGCCCTGCTGGTCGCCCTCGGCCTTGATGATCAGGCCCGGAATCAACCTGTCCGCGCTGCTGTCGCGCGATCCGGCAAGCGCACCGCTGCGATTCTCGCGGATGCGCGTCTGGGGAGTCACGACCACGGTCATGTTTCCCCCCGGGATGCGGATGTTGAGGTTGTTCTGGGTCCGCGAGACGATCACGCCCTCGCGCTCCACCTGCTGCGCCAGAGCGGATGTCGTAACCATCAGCGCCGCTGCAAAGAGAGCGAATCCCCGCTGTTTGCCTCCCATGTCGAACTCCTTCCAATAGGGTCACTCCCTAAGGGTTGGCTAACCGACATTCCCGAGACCGAGCATCGGTGACTCTACTGAGTTTGGCGGGCGCGATTCATGATCGGGCGCACGGCAAAGGTGCAGACCGCGATTCCTATCGACCGATCGAGAAACTTGTCGTTCGCCGCGCGCGGACCCGCTGGGGAGGCGGGCCGGGCTGAGGGATAGCGGAGGCGACCTGCATTCTTGGGAAGACGTCCTCGAAGGGCCGGGTCTCGGGCAGGATGTAGACGATCCCGCCCGCCTCGCTGAACAGCGGCTCGAGGACGTCGCGGTAGAAGGCGGCCGGGACGTTGATGCAGCCGAAGGTGATCCGGTTGTCCTCGGCCGACGACGATGCGAGCCGCTGCGCGCGGCGCTCGCGGGCGTTGCTGGTGATGACCGGGTGAATCGCGACCGAGTTGGCGAAATCGACCCACAGGACGGTGTGCCCGCCATAAGCCGGGCCGAAGCGCGCGACGAAGCGCCCGGCGGGCGTCGTCCGCTCCGCCGGGCCGATCTCGGAAAGGTTGCGCTCGCCGATGCCGGGCGTGGAATCGTCCCCGCTGGCGATGCCCAGCAGCGCCGGCGCCGCGCCGGCCAACTGGCCCCGGGCGTCGAACACGAACATCGCCGCGGCGACCTTGTCGATGACGATGAAGGGAAGCCGGCCATTGTCGCGGGAAGAGACCACCCAGTCGATCACCTGACCGGTCACTTGCGTCGGGGCGGCGGCGGGATCCGCCGCGCGCTCCTCGGCACCGCCGGACAGCTCCGCAGCGCCGGCCATCGCGCCGAACTGGGCGACGCTCGGCTGCGCCGCCGGCGCCGGGGACGCCAGGGCGCTCCCGATCGCCACGGCGATCAATCCCATCCTCACCTGATCACGCATGTTCATCGCCCGGCACACCCCGAAGCGAACCGATCCAAGCGGCCGAAGTTCCCGGCCCGGAATCGCGCGGCGACTCCGGGGCCTTTGAGAACGATCAGTTGCGCGGACGTCTCCGGCTGGTCTCGAGGGTGGTGACGCGCTGGTCGATACCTTCGACCCTGCCCGTCAGCTCGTCGACGCGCTGGTTGGCCCGCTGCGCTTCCCCGGCCGCCGCCTGGGCGCCCTGCAGGGCGGACTGGGCGGTGTTGTTGACCTCGTTCACCCTGGCCTCGAGCGCGCTGACGCGCCCGTTCACCAGAGCGATCTGCTCATCGACATATTCTGTGGTGGCGCAGCCGCTGAGGCCGATGCCGCCGACCATCGTCGCGACAACGATGGCGAAACTCCTTGGTGAGGGCATTTTTCTTCTCCCCTGTATGGAGATTGACTTGTCACGCATCGAGCCCGCCGCCCGTTGGCGGCCGGCCCGGCCGGCCAATCGCTCGCCATGGCCGGCAAGGTCAGATATTCGCGAGGACCGGGCTGGCGTAATAGGGGAAAACCCCGGATTCCCGGACGGATTATAGCGGGAAATCCCCGACGCGGGGTCTCAGGCGGGCGGGGGCGGAAAGTCCGCGCGCGATTCACGGCCTGGGCGAGCGACCGCCGGCAGGCGTGAACGAAAATCGCCGGCGCCAGTCATGGACTGGAGCGCCGGCACTGGAAATTCGTCGATCCGGCCGACCGGGCCGGAAGCAATTATGCCTTAGCGGTCGCCGTTGCCTGCGAGAGGACCGCGGTCGCCATTGCCCATGAGCGGGTCGTCGAAACTGCTTTCGGTTGCCTGGGTGTCGGCGATGCCCTGTGGAGCGAGGCTGTTGACGCCTTCTTCCAGCTGGCCGGGCTGCGCGTCTTGTTGCTTCTTGTCCATCGGATATCCTCCTGATCGGAACGGCTTAGTTTACGCGAAACCGAGACGAACAAGCAAATCATTAAACGCCGGGTCCCGGCGAAGCGGGTCGACGAACGGATCGTTGCGCAAATAGATGAGCCCCGCGTCGATCAATCTCAGCGCCTCCACGAGCTTCGCCATCGCCTCGGACGGCTGCCCCCACTGGGCCAGGACCTGCGCCTGCTGGTACAGGCCGTTGTCGCCATGCTCGCTGCGGAGTTGCTCGAGCGCCTGCGCCGCCTCGGCCTGACGCCCCTGGCGGCGGGCGATGATGGCGATTCCGGCCAGCTTGAACAGCGAGCTCGGTTCGCGGTCATATTCCGCCCGCTCGCGCGTGCTTGCGGTGATCGGCA
>DASQJU010000086.1:0-2934 GCA_035630915.1 Allosphingosinicella sp. | reverse complement strand
GGCCCAATCTGCTCGCCCTGGCGATCATCGCCGCGATCTATTTCAGCGTGTCCGCCGCGCTCCTCAAGAAGCAGGAGAAGTAAGATGCGCGCGGCCTGGCACATCTTTCATCTCGGCATCAAGGAGCTGATCAGCCTGTGGCGCGACCCGGTGCTGCTGTTCCTGATCGCCTACACCTTCACCTTCTCGGTCTACACGCCGGCGAAGAGCGCGGTCATGGACGTCGTCAACGCCTCGATCGCGATCGTCGACGAGGACAGCTCGGAGGCCTCGCGCTCGGTCCACGACGCGATGCTTCCGCCGCTCTTCCTGCCGGCGCAGATGATCCCGTTCAACGAGATCAACCGGGCGATGGACCGCGGGCGCTTCACCTTCGTCGTGCTGATCCCGCCGCGCTTCCAGGCCGATCTCGAGGAGGACAACCGGCCCGAGGTCCAGGTCGTCTCCGACGCGACCGCGATGAGCCAGGCGGGACGCGGGCCCGGCTACCTCCAGAGCATCATCAACAGCGCCGCGGCGCCTTATTGGTCGGGCGCAGGCCGGGTCCAGGATCAGCCCCTGGTCGGCATCCAGACTCGCGCCCGGTTCAACCCGAACATGCTGCAAAGCTGGTTCGTGGCGATCAACCAGGTGATCAACAACATCTCGGTCCTCGCCATCTTCCTGTGCGGCGCGGCGGTCCTGCGCGAGCGCGAGCACGGCAATATCGAGCACCTCCTCGTCATGCCGCTCCGCCCGTTCGAGCTGATGTTCGCCAAGGTCTGGGCCAACGGAATCGTCGTCATGTTCGCCGCGATGACCTCGCTCTTCCTGGTGGTGAAGGGGGCGATCGGCGTGCCCGTCGCCGGGTCGGTCGCTTTGTGGGCCGCCGGCCTCGCAATCTATCTCTTCTCCGTCACCTCGCTTGGAATCATGCTGGCGACGATCGTCCGCTCGATGCCGCAATTCGGCCTGCTCGCCTTCCCCGTCTTCATCTGCATGAGCCTGCTTTCGGGCGGGCAGACGCCGCTCGAGAGCATGCCGATCTTCCTCCAGAAGGTGATGCAGTTCGTCCCCTCGACCCACTTCGTCGCCTTCTCCCAGGCGGTCCTGTTTCGCGACGCAAGCTTCGCCATGGTGCTTCCGGCGATGCTCAAGATGCTCGCGATCGGCCTGGTCTACGTCGTCTATTCGCTCACCCGTTTCCGCAAGATGCTGGCGGCCATTCAATGAGGAGCCCGAAGGTGAAGACGAAGCTCATGGCGGTCACACTCGCGGCCCTCTCCGCCGGGGCCTGCACGGTCGGACCGAACTACGAGCGGCCGCAAGTGGCCCAGCCCGACGCCTTTCGCTCGCAGATCGCCCCGGCAGAAGCGAACTCGCTCGCCGACCTGCCCTGGTGGGAGGTGTTCAACGATCCGGCGCTGCAGGCGCTGATCGGCGAGGCGCTGACCAACAATAACGATCTCGCCGTCGCCGCGGCGCGGATCGAGCAGGCGCGCGCCCAGCTCGGCGTGTCTCGCTCCGAACTCTATCCTCAGATCGGCTATGGCGGACAAGCCGGAGTCGAAGAAACGCTCGTTCCCTCGCCCGGCAATACGATCGGCACGGTCAATTACGGCTCGATCGGCGGCCTCCTGAACGCGGCCTGGGAGCTCGACATCTGGGGCCGGGTCCGGCGCCAGAACGAGGCGGCCCAGGCCAACCTCTTCGCCCAGGAGGAGGTCAGGCGCGGGATCATGCTGAGCTTGGTGAGCGACGTCGCCGCCGGCTATTTTCGCCTGCTGCGGCTCGACCGCGAGCTGGCAATCGCCGAGGAGAGCGCGGCGACCCACAAGCGCACGCTCGATCTGTTCGTGCTCCGCTTCCAGGGCGGCCGCGACAGCCGGCTCCCTTCGGAGCGCGCCCGCGCCTCCTATGAATCGAGCACAGGCCAGATTGCGCATGTCCAGCAGCAGATCGCCCAGCAGGAGAATGCGCTGAGCATCCTCACCGGCGGCTATCCCCACGACATTCAGCGTGGCCTGCCGCTGACCAGCCAGACCCTGCCGGCGACGCCGGTCGGCCTGACCACCGATCTCCTGCGCCGCCGGCCGGACATCCGCCGCGCCGAGCAGGACATGATCCGCGCCAATGCGGAGGTCGGAGTCGCGGTCGCCAATTTCTATCCGCGGATCGGTCTGTCGAGCCTGCTCGGCGCGTTCGGGGTCGACGGCGACGGCAATATCAACGGCAGCTTCGGCGTGTGGAACATCCTCGGCCAGCTCGCCGGGCCGATCTTCACCGGCGGACGGCTCGAATCGCAGTACGATGAGCGCAAGGCATTCTGGGACGAGACAATCGCCCAGTATCGCCAGACGATCCTGGTCGCCTTCCGCGAGACCTCCGACGCTTTGGTCGCCCAGCAGCGGCTCGCCGAGCGGCGGCGGGCGCTCGAGGCCGAGGTCGCGGCGCGGCGCGCCGCGGTCGAGCTCGCCAACCTGCGCTACCGCGACGGGCGCGCCACCTATTTCGAGGTGATCGAGGCGGAGCAGCAGCTCTTCCCCGCCGAGGACGCGCTCGCCGAGGTCCAGCAGGCGCAGCTCGCCGAGACGGTCAACCTCTACAAGGCGCTCGGCGGCGGCTGGCAGCTGCGCGACAATTGGGTCCGCCCGACCGGCTGAGGAGGCCAACCTACGCCATGCCCGACCCCCATCTCCCGGCCGCCGAGCAGGGTCACGACAAGTTCCGCCGCCTGGTCGAGCGGGCGCAGCGGGAGGACCCGGCCGCGACCGCGATCGCCCATCCGTGCGACGAGGCCGCGCTCGAAAGCGCGGTCGAAGCCTCGCGCCTCAGGCTGATCGAGCCGATCCTGGTCGGGCCGAAAGACAAGATCCTCGCCGTCGCGGACAAGCACGGTTTCGATATCGGCGCCTTCGAGATCGTCGATGCCGAGCACAGCGACGCGGCCGCGGC
>DASQJU010000085.1:0-7354 GCA_035630915.1 Allosphingosinicella sp. | reverse complement strand
CAGCGAGAATATCGACCTGACGATTGCCGCCTTCGACGACCCCTCACGCTTCAGGCCGAAGCATCACTTCGGCGTGGAGAGCCTGCACCGGGCCTGGCTCAACACCGAAGGCCTTCCCGAATATCGCACCGACGAATATCGGCCTCTTGTCGAACGCTGGGTGAAGGCAACCGGCAAGATGCCCGGCTAGGCATGCGCTTGCCCCGATTCCACCACCCGGCAGTTCCGATCGTTTTGATGATGCTGCTGATCGATTCGATCGGCTTCGGCATCGTGCTTCCGGTGCTGCCGGACCTGATCGTCCATCTCGGCCAGGTTTCGCTCGCCGAGGCGACCCGGATCGCGGGCTACATGCTGGTCGCTTATGCGGGCGCGCAGTTCTTCGCCGGGCCGCTGATCGGCAATCTCGGCGACCGCTTCGGTCGGCGGCCGATCCTGCTGTGCTGCACCATCGCGTTCGCCATTGACTATGCGCTGATGGCCGCGGCGCCGACGCTTGCCTGGTTGTTCGCCGGGCGTCTGATCGCAGGTATCGCCGGAGCCACCTACGGGCCCGCCAATGCCGTCCTCGCCGACATCACGGAGCCCGAGAAACGGGGCGCGACGTTCGGCCTGATGGGCGCCGCTTTCGGGCTCGGCTTTATCCTTGGCCCGGCGATCGGCGGCCTGACGGCGGGCTTCGGTACGCGTACGCCGTTCGTTATCGCGGCCTCGCTCGCCGCCGCAAACGCCGTCTGGATCGCGACGAGCCTGCCCGAGACCCTGCCGGCGGAGCGGCGTCGGCCGTTCCGCTGGCGCGATGCGCACATCTTCGGCGCCTTCCGCCCGCTCTTTCATGCCGGGGGCGCCGCGCCCCTGCTGGTCGCCGCCTTGCTCTGGCAGCTCGCCCACTTCGTCTACCCCGCCACCTGGGCCTTCTGGGCAGGGCTTGCGCTCCATTGGGACGCCGCAATGATCGGCTGGTCGCTCGCCGCCGCCGGCCTCGCCATGGCCCTCGCGCAGAGTCTCGTCACCGGCCGCGCCATCGCCCGCTTCGGCGAGGCCCGCACCGTCGTGATCGGAATGGTCGTCGGCGGCCTGAGCTTCCTTCTCTACGTCTTCGCGCGCGAGAATTGGCAGGTCTATGCGATCATCTTCTTCAGCGCGCTGCAAGGCCTCGTCTGGCCGTCGATGAACGCCTTGCTTTCGCGCATGACGGACGCCTCCCACCAGGGCGCGTTGCAGGGGGGAATGGCGAGCATCGCCAGCATCGCCGCGATTGCTGGACCCTTGGCGATGACTCAGGCGCTCGCCTTCGGGGCCGAGCGTGGCGAGCCGGGCGGCGCCTTCCTGCTCGCATTCGCGCTGGTGCTTTTGGGGCTGCTGATCGTTGTGTTCGGCGTTGTTCACCGCCTGAAGCCCATCCCGGAGCATGCATGACCCCGATTGCCCACCGTTTCAACGCGTCCGACGGAAGCGAGCTGGCTTGGCAAGAAGTCGGCGAGGGGCGGCCGGTCATATTGCTCCACGGCCTCTTTTCCGACGCGCAGGCGAACTGGATCAAATTCGGTCATGCCGCTTCGATCGCTGCGCGAGGCTTCCGCGTGATCATGCCGGACCTGCGCGGGCATGGCATCAGCGCGCGTCCGCACGATCCCGCAGCTTATCCGAGGGACATCCTCGCGCGAGATGGGCTCGCGCTGGTCGCGCATCTCGGCCTCACCGACTATGACCTCGGCGGCTATTCGCTCGGCGGCCGGACCGCGGTTCGGATGGTGGCCCTGGGCGCGGCGCCGGCGCGCCTGATCGTTTCCGGCATGGGCTTGCAGGGGCTGCGCGACACGGGCGCCCGGGCCGAACATTTCAAGGCGATCCTGAAGGGTCTCGGAACGCACGCGCGCGGCTCGCCGGAATGGATGGCCGAGGCCTTTCTCAAGACCACCGGCGGGGACCCCGAGGCGCTGCTACCGCTGCTCGATTCGTTCGTCGACACCAGCGAGGAAATGCTGCGCAGCATTGCGATGCCGACCTTGGTGCTGTCCGGCGCCGACGACCATGACAATGGCTCGAGCGAGGCGCTGGCCGCGCTGCTCCCGCGCGGCGAATATGTCGCGGTGCCGGGCAATCATATGAGCGCGGTCATCAAGCCGGAACTCGGGACCGCGATCGGGGATTTCCTCACCCGTTGACCCTCCGATTTCACGGGTCCATGAGCGCCGCACGCAAGAAGCCCATGCGAGGAGTGCCGATCGATGAAAGCCAGCGTTTCCCTGCTCGCCCTTAGCCTTTCCGCCTGCCTCGTTGCGGGCTGCACGACCGCCGCCGCCGACCAGAGCGCCGCCGCCGGCGCGCCGCCCGCCGCCGCTGCACCCGCGCCCTCGGCCGCGCCGACCGCCGCGGACGCCGACGCATTCATCGTCCGCGCGGAGCGCGAACTCGGCGAATTCGGGGTCATTTCCGCGCGCGCGCAGTGGGTCAATGCGACCTACATCACGCCGGACACCGACGCGCTCGCGGCGCATTTCGGCACGATCGGCACGGAGATGGGCGTGCGCTACGCGACCGAGGCGGCGCGCTACGCGAACGTGCCGGGCCTAAGCCCCGATACGCGGCGCAAGCTCAACATCCTGCGCAACGGCCTCGTCCTCGCCGCGCCGACCAGCCCGGGCGCGGCGGCCGAGCTCAATCGGATCGCGACCGACCTCCAGTCGCAATATGGCCGCGGCCGCGGGACGATGGGCAGCGAGACGCTGACCGGCAACGAGATCGAGGCGCGGATGGGTTCCGTCCGCAATCCGGCCCAGCTCCAGGAAATGTGGGCGAGCTGGAACAACAATGTCGGCTCGCCGATGCGCGCCCAATATCAGCGCATGGTCGAGATCGCGAATGCTGGCGCGAGCGAACTGGGCTTTGCCGACACCGGCGCCATGTGGCGCTCCAAATACGACATGAGCCCCGATGAGTTCGCGGCGCTGACCGAGCGGCTGTGGACCGAAGTGCGCCCGCTCTACGTCGAGCTGCACTGCTTCACGCGCGCGGGCCTCAACCGGCGCTACGGCAACGCCGTCCAGGCCGCCGACGGACCGATCCGGGCCGATTTGCTCGGCAACCTCTGGGCGCAGGAATGGGGCAATATCTACGACGTCGTCGCCCCGGCTGGATCGGGACGGCCCGCTTACGATCTCACCGCTTTGCTCGAGCGCGCGCACTACACGCCCGAGCGGGTGATCCGCACCGCCGAGGGCTTCTTCACCTCGCTCGGTTTCGAGTCGCTGCCGCAGACCTTCTGGGAGCGCTCAATGATCACCCAGCCGCGCGACCGTGAGGTGATCTGCCACGCCTCCGCCTGGGACGTCGACAATGTGAACGACCTGCGCGTCAAGATGTGCACCAGGGTCAATGCGGACGATTTCGTCACCGCGCACCACGAGCTTGGCCACAATTTCTACCAGCGCGCCTACAATCGGCAGCCCTTCCTCTATCTCGACAGCGCCAATGACGGTTTCCACGAGGCGATCGGCGACACGATCGCGTTGTCGGTGACGCCCGAATATCTGCAGCAGATCGGCCTGCTCCAGGCGAACCAGATGCCGAATGCCGAGCAGGACCGCGCTCTGCTGCTGCGCCAGGCCCTCGACAAGATCGCCTTCCTGCCGTTCGGCCTGCTCGTCGACCGCTATCGCTGGGGCATCTTCTCTGGCCAGATCCCGACTGGCGAATATCAGGCGGCGTGGGACCGGATGCGGCTCGAATATCAGGGCATTCGCCCGCCGGTCGCGCGGACCGAGCAGAATTTCGACGCCGGCGCCAAATATCACGTGCCGGCGAGCGTGCCCTACACGCGCTACTTCCTTGCCCGGATCCTCCAGTTCCAGTTCTTCAAGGCGGCGTGCGACATTTCCGGCTGGCACGGCCCGCTTCACCGCTGCTCCTTCTACGGCAACCGCGAGGTCGGCCGGCGCCTGAACGAGATGCTGGCAATGGGCCTGTCGCGGCCCTGGCCCGACGCGCTCGAGGCCTTCACCGGCACCCGCGAAATCTCGGCCGAGCCGATGGTTGAGTATTTCCGCCCGCTGCTGGGCTGGCTCCGCGAGCAAAATCAGGGAAGGCGATGCGGCTGGTAACGGGCCTCGTCCTGTCGCTGGCGGCGGCCTCGTCGGCCGCCGTCGCCCAGGCGCCGCCGCCCTGGAACCCGGCGGCGCCCGAGAACCGGCAGGTGCTGCCGACCTTCAACTACGAGACGGTCGAGAGCGTTCTGACCCAGATCCACGCGCAGTTCGTCCGGCGCGGGACACCGGAGCGTCCGGCGCTCGACGTCACCTTTCCCAACCGGCGCCGCGCGGCGATCCTGTTCGGCAATTGCGAGCGGGCGGGTGCCGCGTGCAAGGCGATCAGCATCCAGGCCTTGTGGAACCGCCCGACCGGCGCTGCCGGGGCACGGTTGCCGGCCGCGATCCAGGCCTTCAACCAGCGATATGCATTTTCGCGGGCCTATCTGCTCGCGGACGGTCGCCCCGCGCTGCAGCGTTACCTCACCGCCGATTACGGCTTCATCCGCGGCAATCTCGCGGTCAATCTGCTGGTCTTCGCTACCCAGAGCGAGCGCTTCGCCGCCGAGGTGATCGCGCCGCCGCGCTGAGCGCGGTCCGCTGCGGCGGCGCGTGAGGTCGCTAGAGCTGGCCGGTCAGGAATTCCGCGCTGGAGACGCTGAACGCACCGGGCTCCTCGACATTGAGCTGGGTCACCGTGCCGTCGTCGACGATCGCCGACCAGCGCTGGCCGCGCTTGCCCATGCCGAACTTGGAGAAATCCGCCGAAAGGCCGAGCGCATCGGCGAAGTCGCCATTGCCGTCGGCGAGCATCGTCACCTTGCCGTCGGCGCCGGCCTGCCTGCCCCAGGCGCCCATCACGAAGGCGTCGTTGACCGAGACGCAGGCGACCTCGTCGACGCCCTTGCCGCGCAGCTCGTCCGCGCGCTCGACGAAGCCCGGCAGGTGCCGCGCGGAGCAGGTCGGCGTGAACGCGCCGGGGACGGAGAAGATCGCGACCTTGCGGCCGGCGAAATACTCGCCGGTCTGGATCGGCTGAGGGCCCTCGTCCGTCGCCTTGGTCAGGGTCATATCCGGGATGCGGTCGCCGACCTGGATCGTCATGTCGTTCTCTCCTTGGGAATTCGGTTCGGCCCGGGCCTTAGCAATTGTCCGCCCGTCCGCCAAACGCCTATAGCGAAGTTCATGGATGCGCCCCGATTCCTCTGCGGCCAGTTCCTGCTCGCCATGCCCGGCATCGGCGATCCGCGCTTTGAGAAGGCAGTGATTGCGATGTGCGTCCATGATGAGGAGGGCGCGCTCGGCATCGGCCTGGGGCGGATCGTGCCCCGGCTCGGCTTCCACGACCTGCTGAAGCAGCTCGACATCGCGCCGGGAGAGGCGCCGAACGTGCCGATCCATCTCGGCGGCCCGGTCGAACCGCAGCGCGGTTTCATCCTCCATTCCACCGACTGGAAGGACAATGAGAGCGTCTATGTCGGCGAGCGCTGGGTGCTGTCGGGGACGCTCGACATCCTAAAAGCCATCGCCGAGGGGAGGGGGCCGGCGCACTGGGTCGCCGCGCTAGGCTATGCCGGCTGGGGCCCGGGCCAACTGGAGCAGGAAATGGCCCGGCACGGCTGGTTTGCGACTCCGGGAGACGAGGGCCTGCTCTACGATCAGGATGTGGACACGCGCTGGGCGGCCGCCTTCCAGGCCGCCGGGATCGACTCGCGGCTGCTCACGGCCGACTTTGGGACAGCTTGAAAAAGGCACATATAAAGATATCTTTATATTTGCATTTGCCTCCTTCCGCGGTTAGGGGGCCTGACATGCGGCCGCCTGTCTCGTCAGGCGGTCTTTCGCTTTTTCCAAGGAGACACGACGTGGCCACCCAGCCCAAGCCCGACTTCAGCGACTATGTCGTCGCCGACATTTCCCTCGCCGCTTTCGGCCGCAAGGAAATCGAGATCGCCGAGACCGAAATGCCGGGCCTGATGGCCCTGCGCTCGGAATTCGGCGCGTCGAAGCCGCTGAAGGGCGCGCGGATCACCGGTTCGCTCCACATGACGATCCAGACCGCGGTGCTGATCGAGACTCTGACCACGCTCGGCGCCCAGGTCCGCTGGGCCTCGTGCAACATCTTCTCGACCCAGGACCACGCCGCCGCCGCGATCGCCGCGACCGGCGTGCCGGTCTTCGCGACCAAGGGCGAGACGCTCGAGGAATATTGGGACTACGTCGTCCGCATCTTCGACTGGGGCCAGGACGAGACCTGCAACATGATCCTCGACGACGGCGGCGACGCCACGATGTTCGCCCTTTGGGGCGCGCGCGTCGAGGCCGGCGAAGCTTTGTTCGCGCCGACCAACGAGGAAGAGGAGGTGTTCGTCGCAACCCTCAACCGCTTCCTGGCCGAGCGCCCGGGCTACCTCACCAAGACCGTGCAGAACATCAAGGGCGTCTCGGAGGAGACCACGACCGGCGTCCACCGCCTCTACGAGCTCGCCAAGAAGGGCAAGCTTCCCTTCCCGGCGATCAACGTCAACGACAGCGTGACCAAGTCGAAGTTCGACAATCTCTACGGCTGCAAGGAATCGCTGGTCGACGCGATCCGCCGCGCCACCGACGTGATGCTCGCGGGCAAGGTCGCGACCGTCGCCGGCTTCGGCGACGTCGGCAAGGGATCGGCCGCCTCGCTGCGCAACGGCGGCGCCCGCGTCCTCGTTACCGAGGTCGACCCGATCTGCGCGCTGCAGGCGGCGATGGAGGGCTATGAGGTCGTCACCATGGAGGAGGCGGTCACCCGCTCCGACATTTTCGTCACCGCCACCGGCAATGCCGACGTGATCACCGTCGATCACATGCGGGCGATGAAGAACATGGCGATCGTCTGCAACATCGGCCACTTCGACAGCGAGATCCAGATCGCCGCTCTTCAGAACATGAAGTGGACCGAGATCAAGCCGCAGGTCGACGAGGTCGAGTTCGCCGACGGCAAGAAGATCATCGTGCTCGCCAAGGGCCGCCTAGTGAACCTCGGCTGCGCCACCGGCCACCCGAGCTTCGTGATGAGCTCCAGCTTCACCAACCAGACGCTGGCGCAGATCGAGCTGTGGACCCAGTCCGGCCAGTACAAGAACGACGTCTACGTCCTGCCCAAGCATCTCGACGAGAAGGTCGCCGCGCTCCACCTCGACAAGCTCGGCGTCAAGCTCTCGCAGCTGACCCAGAAGCAGGCCGATTATATCGGCGTTCCGGTCGAAGGCCCGTTCAAGCCCGATCACTACCGCTATTGACCTCGGCCCCGGCGCGGCCTGATCTGGCGCAATGACCGGATTGAGCCG
>DASQJU010000084.1:0-3402 GCA_035630915.1 Allosphingosinicella sp. | reverse complement strand
TGGACGTCGACGCCGGCCTCCAGGAAATGGCGCTGGACGGAAATCCAGGCGCCCTTTGCCGTAATGCCCATCGCCTTGTTGTCGTATCCGTGCGAACCGCCGCTGGCAAAGGCGTCGCCGAGCCAGAAGCCGCGCTCGGCCGAGATGGCGTTGGCTATGTCGGAGAAGGTCGCCGTGCCCTTGTCGGCGGCGACGACGAAATAGGGGTCGTCGCCGTCGATGACCACCACGCCTTCGGGATGGACGACCTTGTCCTTGACCAGATTGTCGGTGACCGAGAGCAAGGAGCGGATGAAGATGCGGTAGCTTTCGGTCCCTTCGGCGAACCAGGCTTCGCGATCCGAGGACGGGGGCAGCTGCTTGGGATAGAAGCCGCCCTTGGCGCCGGTCGGCACGATCACCGCATTCTTGACCACCTGGGCCTTCATCAGACCGAGCACCTCGGTGCGGAAATCGTCGCGCCGGTCGGACCAGCGCAGGCCGCCGCGGGCGACCGGGCCGCCGCGCAGGTGGATGCCCTCGACGCGGGGTGAATAGACCCAGATCTCGCGCCACGGCACGGGCGCCGGCAGGCCGGGGACCTGGGCCGAATCCAGCTTGAAGGCGAGCGCTTCCTGACCGGCGGGGGAGAAGGCGTTGGTGCGCAGGGTGGCGCGGATGACGCCGCGGATCAGGCGCAGGATACGGTCCTCGTCGATCGCCGCGACATTGGCGAGGCCGCGCTCGATCTTGCGCTCGGCCGCCTCGATCGCCTCGGTCCGCCCGCGCTGCTTCGGATCGTGCATCGCGTCGAACAAACCGATCAGACCGCGAGTCACGTCGGGCGCGTGGCGCAGCGCATCGACCACGGTGATCTGCGAATAAGACAGGCCGGTCTGGCGCAGGTAGCGGAACCAGGCGCGCAGCAGGGCGATCTCGCGCGGATCGAGGCTGGCGGCGACGATCAGCTGGTTGAACGGGTCGTTTTCGGCCTTGCCCTCGAGCACGTCGGCGATCGCCCGCTCGACCAGCTCGGCGCGCTTGAGCACTGCGGCGGCGTTGCCGCCGCGCGGCATCTGCAGGTCGAAATCGTGGACGAAGCCAGTCGATCCGCCGCGGCCGACCGGGGTCGGCACCTCGTCGAGCACGCGGAAGCCGAAATTCTCGAACACCGGCACCGCTTCGGACAGCGGGATGATCTCGGCCAGCCGGTAGGTCTTGAGGTGGAGCCGGTCGCTGCTCTCGCCGTCGCGGGCGAAGAGCCGCACGTCGCGATGATCGGGATCCTGGAGGCCGGCGAGGCACAAAACGTCGCGCGCCGCGTCGGCCGCGTCGGTGCGGATTCGGTAGCCTTCGGGAAACTGGTCGAGATAGGTGATCGCGAGGCGCGTCGCGCGCGTCTCTGTGACGAGCTCGCCGAGCGCCTCCTCGACGCTCGGGACCCAGCCGCGCACCATCGCATCGAGCCGCCGGTCGAGCGCCGCAACGTCGGGCGTCGGCGTCTCGGCGCCGACATTGAGCGTGTAGCGGACGAGGGCGAGATCGCCGTCGCCCAGGTCCACCGACCAGTTGGTGATCTCGCCCTTAGCCGCCTTCTCGATCATCTCGCCGATCGCGATGCGCCGGCGCGTGGTGAGCTCGTCGCGCGGCAGCCAGACGAAGGCGAACATGTGCCCCCTGAGGATCGAGCGGACGAGGATCAGGGTCGGCCGCGGCCGGTCGGCGAGCGAGATGGCGGTGGCGGCGAGCTCCTTCACCTCGTCGTAGCGCAGGTTGATCAGCAAATCGCGCGGCAGCGAGCCGATCGCGTGGCGCAGCGCCTTGCCGCTATGGCCGCTCGGCTCGAAGCCGAAATCCTTCTCCAGCCGCTCGAGCAGGCGGCGCAGGACCGGCACCTCCTCGATCGGCACGATCAGCGCTTCGCTCGTCCACAGGCCGGCATGGACTCCGATGCCGGTGATCTTGTCCTTCTGCTTCAGGGGCACGACGATGAGATCGAGCGGCACGCGGCGGTGAACCGGCGAGCGCAGATCGGCCTTGGCGATCAGCGGCACCTGCCCGCCTTGCTCGAAATAGCGGATCGCGCCTTCGCTGCCGCCTTCGTCGGTCGGATCGTCGGTGAGCTTCATGATGCCGAGCCGGTCGGACGGCTTCTTGCGCGGCCGTTCGGTCTCGTAGCCTAGCAGGGTCATCGCCCCGTCGGCCAGCCAGTGGAGCAAAGCCTTGCCCTCGCCATCGGCGACCGCGTCGGCCTGGGTGCGCATATTCGCCTGCATCGCGCGCCAGTCGGTCACCGCCTCGCGAACATTGGCGAGCACCCGCTGCAGCTCGGCGATCAGTTCGGTCCGGCCCTTGGCGTCGGCCCGGTCGACCTCGATGTACATCAAGGATTCGCGCCGGCTCCGGTCTTCGCAAAAGGGCTCGATGCCGCGAAGGGCGCCCTTGGCGTCGCGGTCGGCGCAGACGACGGGATGGAGCAGGCGGTGGATGATGAGGCCGCGCGCGGCGATCGCTCCGGCCACCGAATCGACCAGGAACGGCATGTCGTCATTGGCGATGCAGATGCGCATCCGCCGCTGGCCGAGCCGGGTGCCCGTCGATTCGAGCCGGACGATGGCGGTGCCGGCCAGGCGGCGACCGATCGAGGCGGCGACGAAGGCGGCGGCGGCCTGACAATCCTCCTTGCCGAACTCCTTGAGCTCTCCGGGAAGGGCGCCGCCGCACAGCGCGTCGGCGAGGCTGCTGATCAAGCCCTGGTTAGCGGCATTGCCCGCTACCATGCTGTCCGCTTTCATAAGGTCTCCCGGGATCGGTCCGCGGCGCGAGCGCGCGCCCGGGGCGGCCTATAGACCCGGCCTCCGCCTCGCGGCAACCTTACTCGACGACGATTTCGCCCGACATGCCCATGGCCGTGTGCATCGTGTGCGTGCAGCGCAGGCGATAATGGCCCGCGGTCGGCGTCAGCGTCACGTCGACGCTGGCATGGCTGCCGAGCTCGACCTTGCCGGCGGTTACGGGACCGCTGACGTCGGCGGCGGCGGCGAAGAATTCGGGCGCCGCGAAATTGTGCCCGCCGCGCCCGCTGTTGACCAGGTGCAGGGTCACGCGCTCGCCCGCCGTCAGATGGAGCGTCTCGGGCGCGAAGGCGAAGCTCGACAGCTGCACCTCGACCGTGCGCGGCGGTTGCTGGGCAAAAGCCGCGGCGGGCGCGGCGAGGAGCAAGGCGAAGATCAGATTGCGCATGGCTATCTCCCGGCAGCCCCCTGCCCGCCGGTCATACCATCGCGCGCGCGAAAGCGAAATCTAGGCGGCGCTCTTGCGGATCGCCTGGTCGACGAGCTTCGCGTCGGCGACGGGGGCAAGGATGGCGAAGCCGTCCGCCTCGCGCCGGGCGACGAGCAGGACGAACTCGCTGTCGCCCTC
>DASQJU010000083.1:0-2157 GCA_035630915.1 Allosphingosinicella sp. | reverse complement strand
CGCGGTATGTATAGTGGCGCCCTGTGGTTCCAAATGGGGCCAAATGGGGACTAGTGGTGAACGACAGGTCAGATGGAGCGGGCGTCCTTCCTTACCGGGGAGTTCCGGCACGCACTGGACGATCGGGGCCGCGTGGCGGTGCCGGTCCGCTTCCGTCCGCGCCTGGCGCAGGGAGCGACCCTGGCGCGCTGGCTGGATGGCTGCCTGGCCATCTTTCCGTCGGACACCTGGGAGGAGCTGGCGGCCCGGATCCAGGGCCTGCCGACAACCAACGCGGCCGCGCGACAGTTCGGCCGCTTCATGAGCTCGGGGGCGGTCGAGGTGGAGCTCGATCGCCAGGGACGAGTCCTGGTCCCGAGCTACCTGCGCGAGTACGCCGGCCTGACCGTGAGCGAGGTGGTCGTGGTCGGCGCGCTGAACCGACTCGAGATCTGGGCACCGGCCCGGTGGGGTCCGTATCGGTCCCAGATCGAGGACGAGCCGGAGGCACTCGCCGAACACCTCGCCGACCTGGGCATCTGACGGTGCCGAGGCCATTCATGCGTCTCCGGGCCGATCGGCCCGCCGCTCGACACAAGAGGTGCGACGCGCCATGGGAGAAGGGCACCTGCCGGTCCTGGTCGACGAGGTCATTTCCTCGCTCGGCATCGGTCCTGGCAGCTCCGTGGCGGACTGCACGGTCGGCGGCGGTGGGCACGCCGAGCGGATTCTGGAGGCGACGTCTCCGCATGGCCGCCTGCTCGGCATCGATGCCGACCGGGCGGCCATCGCGGAGGCGACCTCCGTGCTGGCCCCATATGGCGACCGGGTCATCCTGCGCCACGCCAACTTCGAGTCGATCTACGACGCGGCGGTCGAGTCCGGCCTGGCGCCGCTCGACGCCGTCCTCTTCGATCTCGGCCTCAGCAGCTATCAGCTTGCGGATCCCAGCCGAGGATTCAGCTTCGCGGCCGATGCGCCGCCGGACATGAGATTCGATGAAACCACTGGTCTATCGGCTCTCGAGCTCATTGACCGCTCCTCGGAGCGAGAGCTCGCCGGAATCCTCGCGACGTTTGGTGAAGAACGCCGTGCAGGCCGCATCTCGAAGGCGATCCTGGCGGCGCGCTCGGAAGGGCGTCTCGTGACCGCCGCGGACCTGGCGGACGTGGTCGCCGCCGCGGCCCCGCCGCGCCGTGGTGGAGCCGATGCCGGCCGAATCCATCCCGCGACCCGCACGTTCCAGGCGCTCCGCATCGCGGTGAACCGCGAGGTCGAGGCGCTCTCCGCCGGACTGGCCGGCGCGCTCGCCGCGATGCATCCGGGCGGGCACCTGGCCGTCATTGCGTACCACAGCATCGAAGACCGGATCGTGAAGCGCTTCATCGCGCGAGAGAGCCGGGACTGCATCGAGAATCCGCTGCCGCCGGTCTGCACCTGCGGCCACCGCGCCCAGCTGCGCGCCGTCACCAAGGGCGTCATCACCCCGGGCCCCGAAGAGGTCCGGCGGAACCGCCGCGCGCGCAGCGCAAAGCTGCGCGTCGCCGAAAAGCTCCCGTAGCGCGTGGGAACGAGGAGGAGGGTCACCCGAGTGAGCAAGGGACGAACGCGTCACCAGGCCAGCCGGCGCCGGATGTATTCGGCTCGGCAGCGCGACCTTCGCGAGCGGCGCCTTCGCGCGGCGAGCGAGGAGGCCCACTGGCACAGCGATCAGGTCGCCGCCATCGAGATCGAGGAGGGAGCGAATTTCGAGGCCCCCACGAGCTTCGCGATCTCAACTCGTCGCCGCGCGACCGCGGCCTAGGCAGTCGGGAGCGATCGGGTCATGGCAGTCATGGGCGCTCGACCGGCCACGAGCCCGTGGTTCCTCGGCGGGCGCCGGCGCGCGCGTCCGCGAAGGGTCAGCCGGGCACCGGCGCGCCGCATCCGGCGGAGCAGCCTCCGGCTCGGCGCCTCGATGGACGTCCGGCCGCTCCTCGTGGCGATCGTCGTCGCGGCCGCCCTCGCGATCTTCTACCTCAGCCAGTCGACCGGGGTCGCCGCGCGCGGCTACGAGATCGACAACCTCGCCGTCACCCTGGCCGATCGGCGCGCCGAGCAGCGGCAGCTGATCATGGCGGTGGCGCAGGCCAGGTCACCAGCCGAGATCACCCGTCGCGCGCGCTACCAGCTCGGCCT
>DASQJU010000082.1:0-3699 GCA_035630915.1 Allosphingosinicella sp. | reverse complement strand
CATGACGGTGACGCACGGCCCGACGATCATGGGGATCGATGTAGTGATGGTGGCGAGCTTCCTCGCCGCCATCGCTACCTTCTCCGTGCTCGTCGCCATCTACGCGGCCACCACGGTGCGCGATCCGATGGCCAAAAGGGTCAAGGCGCTGAACGAGCGCCGTGAGCAGCTCAAGGCCGGCATCGTCGCCTCCACCGCCAAGCGCCGCAAGACGATCACCAACCGCAACGAGATGGCGGACAAGGTCCGCAACCTGCTCTCCTCGCTGAAAATGCTCCAGGAGAGCCAGGTCGTGAAGGCACAGGCCAAGCTGATGCAGGCCGGCGTGCGCTCGAAGGATCTCGCCTTCGTCGTCATCTTCGCCCGCCTGGTGCTGCCGATCGTGTTCGGCATCGCGGTGATCACGCTCGTCTACGTCGTCGACTATTTCCCTCTCTGGGGCGCGTTCAAGAAATACGGCCTCGTCGCCGGCACCCTGATCCTCGCCTACAAGGCGCCGGACCTCTGGTTGAAGAACAAGGTCCAGAAGCGCACCCACGCGATCCGCAAGGGCCTGCCGGATGCGCTCGATCTGCTGGTCATCTGCGCCGAGGCGGGCCTGACCGTCGATTCATCCTTCGGCCGCGTCGCGCGCGAACTCGGCAAGGCTTATCCCGAGCTCGGCGACGAGTTCGCGCTGACCTCGATCGAGCTCGGCTTCCTGACCGACCGCCGCCTCGCCTTCGAGAACCTTGCCAAGCGCATCGACCTCGATTCGGTGCGCGGCGTGGTCACGACCATGATCCAGACCGAGAAATACGGTACGCCGCTGGCCTCGGCTCTGCGCGTCCTTTCGGCCGAGTTCCGCAACGAGCGGATGATGCGCGCCGAGGAGAAGGCCGCGCGGCTGCCGGCGATCATGACCGTTCCGCTGATCCTGTTCATTCTGCCGGTGCTGTTCATCGTCATTCTCGGCCCGGCGTCCTGCTCGATCCACGACGCTCTCCTCGCCTAGGAGGCCAGCCATGCCGCTGAGTTCGGTCCCGGAACAATCGCGCGTCCCGCGCGGTTGACCCGGGAACGATTCAGGAGATCCGCATGCTCGTCTTCACGCCCGATCAATGGCTGGTCCTGCTCCTCGTCTTCATTCTGGGGCTGATCCTCGGCATGGCCTTCCTCGCCAGCCCGAAGTGGAAGGGTCGCTATCGCGACGAGGTCCGCAAGCGCGAGGCGCTCGAAGCGGAGAACGAGCAACTCCGCCGGGACGCGCGCGAAATGGATACGTTGAGGCAGGCCGCCGCCCGCGACGAAGCTCGCCGCCGCGACGACGTGCCCGGACCGCTCTAGGCTTTGCGCAGCGCCGCCTGCGCTGCGGCGAGCCGGGCAATTGGCACGCGGTAAGGCGACGCGCTGACATAATCGAGGCCGGCGGCCTCGCAAAAGGCGATGCTCGAAGGATCGCCGCCATGCTCGCCGCAAATGCCGAGCTTGAGCGACGGCGTTGTGCCCCTGCCCCGTTCCACGGCCAGCGATATCAGCTCGCCGACCCCCTCGACGTCGATGCTGACGAACGGGTCCCGAGCGAAAATACCCTTCTCGACATAGACGGGCAAGAACTTGCCCGCGTCGTCGCGGCTGAGGCCGAGCGCGGTCTGGGTCAGGTCGTTGGTGCCGAAGCTGAAGAAAGCGGCTTCCTCGGCGATGTCGCCGGCGCGCAGCGCGGCGCGGGGTAGTTCGATCATCGTCCCGACGAGATAGTCGACGCTCCGACCCGCCTCTTCGAACACCGTCCTGGCGATCCGGTCGATCAGCGCACGGACGATCGCCAGTTCCTCGCGCGTGGCGACAAGCGGGACCATGATCTCGGGGATGGGCGCCTCGCCCTCCGCGGCGACTTCGAGCGCCGCCTCGAAAATCGCGCGCGCCTGCATCTCGTAGATTTCCGGCCAGGTGATGCCGAGCCGGCAGCCGCGATGGCCGAGCATCGGGTTCGACTCCGCGAGCTCGCCCGCGCGGCGCCGCAGCGCCTCGATCCCGACGCCCGAAGCCGCGGCGAGCTCGGCGAACTCCTCTTCACCGTGCGGCAGGAATTCGTGCAGCGGCGGATCGAGCAGGCGGATGGTGACCGGCAAGCCCGCCATGACTTTGAAAATCTCGATGAAGTCGCCGCGCTGCGCGGGCAGCAGCCTGTCGAGCGCGGTGCGGCGGGCGGCCTCGTCCTCGGCCAGGATCATCTGCCGCACATTGGCGATCCGCTCGGCGTCGAAGAACATATGCTCGGTGCGGCAAAGGCCGATCCCCTCCGCGCCGAACTCGCGGGCGGTGCGGCAATCGAGCGGCGTTTCGGCATTGGCGCGGACTTTGAGGCGGCGCTTGGCATCGGCCCAGTGCATCAGGGTGCCGAAATCGCCGACCAGCTCGGGCTTCACCGTCGGCACGGCGCCGAGCATCACCTCGCCGCTTGAGCCATCGAGAGTGATGAGATCGCCTTCCCGGATCTCGTGCCCGCCGACCCGCATCAGCCTGCCACGATAGTCGATTGCGAGCCCGCCCGCGCCGGAGACGCAGGGGCGGCCCATGCCACGCGCGACGACCGCGGCGTGGCTGGTCATCCCGCCGCGTGCGGTCAGAATCCCTTCCGCGGCGTGCATGCCGTGAATGTCCTCGGGGCTGGTCTCGATCCGAACGAGGATGATCTTCTCGCCCGCCGCCGCCCATTTCTCGGCCGTGTCGGCGTCGAACACCGCCTTGCCGCAGGCAGCGCCCGGCGAGGCCGGCAGGCCCTTGGCGATCACCGAGCGTTCGGCGGCCGGGTCCAGCGTCGGGTGAAGCAGCTGATCGAGCGCGGCGGGATCGACGCGCAGCACCGCCTCCTCCTCGGAGATCAGAGTCTCGTTGGCCATCTCGACCGCGATCCTGAGCGCCGCCTTCGCGGTCCGCTTGCCGGTCCGCGTCTGCAGCATCCACAGCTGCCCGCGCTCGACCGTGAACTCGATATCCTGCATGTCCCGATAGTGGCGCTCGAGCAGATCGAAGACGCCCGCCAGCTCGCCAAACACCTCGGGCATCGTCTCTTCCATCGACGGCGCCTTCGCCCCCGCCCGGTCGCGGGCCGCGCGCGTCAGATATTGCGGCGTTCGGATGCCGGCGACGACGTCCTCGCCCTGGGCGTTGATCAGATATTCGCCATAGTAAGCGCGCTCGCCGGTCGAGGGATCGCGGGTGAAGGCGACTCCGGTGGCCGAGGTCTCGCCCATATTGCCGAACACCATCGCCTGGACGTTGACCGCCGTGCCCCAGTCGCCCGGGATATTGTTGATCCGCCGATAGGTTTTCGCCCGGTCCGACTGCCACGAGCCGAACACCGCGCCGATCGCGCCCCAGAGCTGGTCCTGCGGATCGTCCGGAAAGGACTCGCCGAGCTCTTCCCCGACCAGCTCCTTGTAGCGCACGGTCAGGCGCTTCCAGTCTTCGGCCGCGAGCTCCGTGTCGAGGTGAACGCCCTTGTCCTCCTTGGCGATCTCGAGCGCTTCCTCGAACAGATCGTGGCGCAGGCCGAGCACGACGTTGGCGTACATGTGGATGAAGCGGCGGTAGCTGTCCCAGGCGAAGCGCGGATCGCCCGATTCCGCCGCCAATCCCTCGACCGTCGCGTCGTTGAGGCGGCGGTAGACCTTGGCGCGGTCGCTCTCCCAGGAATCGAACACCGCGGCGATGGCG
>DASQJU010000081.1:0-2926 GCA_035630915.1 Allosphingosinicella sp. | reverse complement strand
ACCAGAGGCTCGCCCTGACGGCGCCCGATCGGAGTCGCGACGTCGACGCGCACCGGCCCGAAATTGGTATAGACCCGCCCGCCGACGCCGACTCCGAAGCGCATCGAATCGAAGGTCGGATATTGCGCTTCATAGACCTGGCCGCCGTCGACGAAGGCGACCACGCCGTAATTGCCGAAGCGGTAGCGCCCCTCGGCGGCGAACTCGGCTAGTCCCCGCCCGCCGAGCGGGATCTGTATGGTGGCCGGGTGCTTGTCGGGCTCAGCCGGGTCGAAGTCAGGGTTGGGCACGGTCTGCTGCGGCCCCAACTCCTGAAAGCCGAAGCCGCGCACCGATCCGCCGCCGCCCGAATAAAGCCGGCGGGATGGCGCCAGTTCGTCGCGCGGCAGGCCGAAGATCGACCCGAACCGCGCCCGCCCGGCCAGCACGAAGCTTTCGCCGACGGGGTAGTAGACGCTGCCCTCGATCAGGTTGCGGATGTAGTAATCGGTGCCGTTGCCGAGCGATCCTTCCGGATTGACCCGGGCGAGCAGGCGGAAGCCGCGGGTCGGATCGAGCAGGCTGTTCGAGCGGTCGTAGCCGACCTGCCCGATCAACCCGCCGATGAAATAGGCTTCGGACAGCGACACCCGCGCGCTGTCGATCCTGTTCTCGTTGGTGGCGAGGATCTCGGCGCCATAAGCGTAGGTCCAGCGCTTCTGCCAGATCGGCGTCGATTCGCGGCTGATCAGGCCGTAGAGGCGGGTGGTGTAGCCCTCGAACGCCGGATAATCGCGCCGCCCGGTTTCGAACTGGATCAGCAAGGCGCGGTCGCGCTGGCCCCAATTGTTGCGGCGGAAGCGGATGTTGAGGTCCTGCTCCTGGGTGCCGGCGACCGCCGCGATACGTAGCGCGCCTTCGGGGCGGAAGAAGTTGCGGTGCTCCCAGGCGACCTCGACGCGGGCGCCCTCGCCGGTGCTGTAGCCGGCGGTGGCGTCGATCGTGCGTGGCGGCCCGGCCTCCTGCCGCACCAGCACGTTGACATATTGGGTGCCGTCCTCGGCCGTTTCGCCGGTCAGGACCGGCTCGGCCGAGACCGTGCGGAACAGGCGCGTCGAAACCATCGCCTCGCGCAGGTCGTCGACCTTGCGCCGGTCGTAGAGATCCCCGCGCCGGAAGCGCGCGAGTACGCCGACATGATCAGCCTCGAATGCGAGATTTCCCTCGGTGGTGAAGCCCGCGAAGCGCGCGCGCGGCCCCGGCTCGAGCGGCAATGTGTAATCGCCGACATGCGTCTGGGGATCGAGCAGGATGTCGCGCAGGCCGACCTCGGGGAAGGGATAGCCCTCCTGCGGAAGCCGGAGGAGGACGTTAGCCTCGGCCGCCTCCACGTCGACGGCGCGGATCGGCCGGCCGGTGCTTAGGGGCAAAAATTCGCGCGCCATGCCGGGCGGGACCGTATCCGGGCCGGCGATCGTGATCGCGCCGAGCGTATAGCGCTCCCCGGCGGCGACGGTAATCGTCACCGTGAGGCGGCCGGGCTGGTCCGCGCGCTGCTCGATCGCTGAGGTTGCGACCGCGTCGTAATAGCCCTCCGAACGCAGCAGCCGAACGGCGAGCGCCTCGTCCTCCCGCGCGCGCGCGGCGACCATCGCGCCGTTGACTGCCTCCCCTTCCGCATCCTCGAGCGCGGAGAGATCCCGAAAACGGTCCTCGAGTCCGGTTTCCGCCATCCCCTCGACCGCCAGCGTGTAGCGGACCGGCACCGGCTGGTCGTCACCGCTTTGGGCGGTCTCCCCGGCCGCGGCGGGCTGCACGTCGAATCCTGAAATCGGCGGAAGCGGCTCGGCCAGCGCCGGATCACCTAACGGCGTGTCCTCGACAGGGCCGGGGACCGGGGGAAAAAGAGGTGCGCTGGGGTCGATCTGCTCGAGCGGCGCGTTCAATTCCGGGTCGAGCGGCGGCAGCGCCTCATCGAACTGCGAATCGGTGACGATCGGCTCATTGTCGGGTGGAGGGGGCGGCCCGGCTTGCGCCTGCGCCAAAGCGGGCGCCGCGAGGGCGCCGGCCAGGATCGCTAACAGGACGCGTGCTTCCTTCAAATACCCCCGCCCGATCTCACTAAGGGCAACAACCCGTTTCGAACGTGCAACGAGCGCTAAAGTTCAATGCGTGGGAGGCGCTTGGTCCACGGAATCTGTCGCATTGGCGGGGCTGATCGGCTCGGGCGGGGCGTCGAGTGCGGGATTGAGCTCGCGGACGTGCAGCAGAAAGGAGCGCGGACGCTTCATCAGGCGCTCGATGCGCTCGACCCGCAGGCCCACCGCCTCGGCCAAGTCGGCGACGAAGTGGACGCAGTTGCGGCGGTTCAGATTGTAGGAGGGCTGAGGTGCATTGCGCCAGCGCTCGACCACCGCCATCAGCGCCGCATAGCGTTCGTCGGACAGGGTAATGGCGAACTGGCGGTCGCTGCGCGCGATCTGCCGCTCGCCCTCGACCACGACCTCGCCGGAAACCGAGCCGAACAGCAAGGCTGGCGTCACCGCCTTCGCGGTGAAGCCGTAGCTCGTGTCGATCGCCTCTCCGGTGCCGTCGACCGTGCCGCGAACGGCGACGAAAGCGTGGGGGAAATTGTTGCCGCCAAGCTCACGCGAGTAGAATGCTACCTCGACCGCCGCTGCCGCGGGCGCGTGTATCCCGAATAGTGCTAACGCCAGCAGCAAGAGCCGGAGCCCGGCCGCGGCGCGTGTCACCAGCCGCCTTGCCTGCATTTAGATCGGCGGGCGAGGGCCTCCATGCGCCGGCGCTTGCGCGCAGAAACCGCTTCCCAGGCACCGAAGGCGAAAAACGGAACGGCACAGATCACTGCCGCCCACAACCATTCTTCCGTCAAGAACAAACCCACCCATTCCTTAGTGTTCCTGGCCGAATAATGGGCTCCGTCCAG
>DASQJU010000080.1:0-7390 GCA_035630915.1 Allosphingosinicella sp. | reverse complement strand
GCTGTTCTTGGACTTTTCGGAGAGCAGCCGTTCGAGGTGCGGGTTGCGGATCGAGGTCGAGCCCGACAGCGTCTTGTGGGTGTATATGTTGGCCGGGATCGGCTCGATGCAGGCCGAGGTGCCGCCGGCGATGATCGAAATCGATGCGGTCGGGGCGATCGCCATCTTGCAGCTGAAGCGCTCCATCACGCCCATGTCGGCGGCGTCCGGGCAGGGGCCGCGCTCCTGCGCGAGCATCATCGAGGCCTCGTCGACCTGGGCGCGGATATGCTTGAAGATCTTGAGGTTCCAGCTCTTGGCCATGGCGCCTTCGAACGGCAGGCCGCGGGCCTGGAGGAAGGAGTGGAAGCCCATGATGCCGAGGCCGACGCTGCGCTCGCGCATCGCCGAATATTTGGCCCGCGCCATCTCCTCGGGGGCGCGGTCGATATAGTCCTGCAGCACGTTGTCGAGGAAGCGCATCACGTCCTCGATGAACATCTTGTCGCCGTTCCACTCGTCCCAGGTGTCGAGGTTGAGCGAGGAGAGGCAGCAGACCGCGGTGCGGTCCTGGCCGTGCTGGTCGCGGCCGGTCGGAAGCGTGATCTCCGAGCACAGGTTCGAGGTGGTGACCTTGAGGCCGACGTCGCGCTGGTGCTTGGGCATCGACCGGTTCACCTGGTCGATGAAGATGATGTAGGGCTCGCCGGTCGCGAGGCGGGTCTCGACCAGCTTCTGGAAGAGCGCGCGGGCGTCGACGCTGCCGCGCTCGGTGCCGTCCTTCGGGCTTTGCAGGATCCACTCGGTGCCGTCGCGCACGGCTTCCATGAAGGCGTCGGTGACGAGCACGCCGTGATGGAGGTTGAGCGCCTTGCGGTTGAAGTCGCCCGAGGGCTTGCGGATCTCGAGGAACTCCTCGATCTCAGGGTGCGAGATGTCGAGATAGCAGGCGGCCGAGCCGCGCCGCAGCGAGCCCTGGCTGATCGCCAGCGTCAGGCTGTCCATCACGCGGACGAAGGGGATGATGCCGCTGGTCTTGCCGTTGAGGCCGACCGCCTCGCCGATGCCGCGGACATTGCCCCAATAGGTGCCGATGCCGCCGCCGCGCGCGGCGAGCCAGACATTCTCGTTCCAGGTGCCGACGATGCCCTCGAGGCTGTCCGACACGCTGTTGAGATAGCAGGAGATCGGCAGGCCGCGCCCCGTCCCGCCGTTCGACAGGACCGGAGTCGCCGGCATGAACCACAGCTTCGAGATATAGTCGTAGAGCCGCTGCGCGTGCGCCGCATCGTCGGCATAAGCCGAGGCGACGCGGACGAACAGATCCTGGAAGCTCTCGCCCGGGAGCAGATAGCGGTCCTGCAGCGTGTCCTTGCCGAAATCGGTCAGCAGCGAATCGCGCGCATGATCGATCTGGACGTCGAACAGCTGCGGCTTGATCGATTTCGAATCGATCGGCGCCGCCTTCGCGGCCGCCTTGGTCTTCTTGGGAGGGGCGTCCGCCGCCACCGCCGCCACGTCGCTCGCGCTCACCTCGCTGCTGCCCGACAGGTCCATTTTTCGTCCCTCGTTCCTAATTCGTTCTATATAGGCGTTACGCCCGTCTTAGGCGAATCGGAAGGGGAGCGGTGGGCTAATTTCGGCTTGTCCCCGATATCCACAGAGACACAGCTTCCCCGCTCGGCGCAACACTGCAGCCGTGGGGCGCTCCCACAATCTCTAGCGTCTCCCCCTGCGAAGCGCCACTAGCCATTGTGCCTGATCTGGAATCCAACGCAATATGCTAAATCGATCTTAACCCCTCAATTCGTCGCATAAATATGCTGCGACGAAGCGAGTCCGAAAGCGGATAGGGTTCGCGCGCTCGGCTCCGGGGCGTCGCTTGCCTTCCCTGGTTTGGCGTGGCATGCGCCCGCCCTCACCGGGAAGCGGAGACGTGCCCAAATGAGCCTTGCTGACGTTCTTTATAGCACCCTGCTCAAGACCCCGCTGGGGACGCAGCTGTCGCATGTCTATCCCTACAACCATCGGCCGCATCAAATGTGCGCGCTGGTCGCAGCGGTGAACGAGGCGATCGAGCGCTTCCCTTCCGGCACCCTGGCGGAAGTCGGCTGCTTCAGGGGCCATACCAGCGTCTTTCTCGCGACCCATGTCGCCGCGGTCGCGCCGGGGCGGGCGTACAAGTACAACGCCTATGACACGTTCAGCGGCTTCGTGACGGAGGACGTCTCCTACGAGATCGAAGACCGCAAGCTGGACACGAAACGCAGCGATTTCAGTGGCTTCCGCCGCAACGACATCCGCTGGGTGCAGGAGAATGTGGACCGCAACGCGAGCGCTACCATCCCGATCAGCCTGCACGCCGCCAACGCCTCGACCCACGATTTCGCGGAGCTGGAGGCGCCGATCTTCATGCTCATCGACGTCGATCTCTACAAGCCGACCCTCAACGTGCTCGAGCGACTCTGGGAGCGGATGCAGCCGGGCGCGCTGATCGTGCTCGACGACTGCACGCTCGGGCCCGACGGGAAGCCGGCATTGTCCGACCTGTTCAGCGGGGGGCATGCGGCGCTGCTCTTCTTCGCCGAGCCCCGGGGCATTCCAATCGAATATGTCGCGGATAAGCTGGCCATCATAAGGCGCTAAGCTGCAGATCCTCCCCGCCTAAGAAGAGGATCAAGTTGAATTCGCGCCACCCCCGGTCCATGGGGAGGCCATGCTTTCTCAACGGACCCGGTATACAATCAGGGCGCTGCTCCACCTCGCCGACCATTATGGCGAGGGGCCGGTGCAGCTCGGCGAGATCGCGCAGGCACAGAATCTGCCGCCCAAATTCCTCACCGTGATCCTTTCGCAGATGCGCCGCGCCGGGCTGATCGAGACGATGCGCGGGCGCGAGGGCGGCTATTGGCTCGCCCGCCCGCCGCAGGAGATCAGCTATGGCGAGATCGTCCGCCTGACTCGGGGCTCGCTCGGCCTTCTGCCCTGCGCCAGCCGGCTCGCCTACGAGCAGTGCAAGAATTGCATCTCCGAGGACAAATGCCGCCTCCACCGCGCCATGCTGATGGTCCGCGACGAGACGGCGCGGATCCTCGACGGGCTCAGCCTCGCCGATCCGGTGCCGATCGAGGCGGCCGCCGAAGCGGAGATTGCGTGACCCGGGTGGCGATCGTCGGCGGCGGTGCCGCGGGCGCGCTCCAGGCGCTGCACCTCAAGGCGGCCGGCATCCCGGACATCGCGCTGATCGAGCGGGAGCGCGCGCCCGGCAAGGGCGTCGCCTACTCGACCAAGCGGCCCGAGCATCTGCTCAACGTCCCGGCACGGCGGATGAGCGCGCTGGCCGGCGACCTCGACCATTTCGCCCGCTGGTACGCCGGCAAGGCCGGCGGGACCGACGAGGATTTCGCGCCGCGCATGGTCTATGGCGACTATCTCGCCGGCCTGCTCGACGAGGCGGGGATCGCGGCGATCCCGGGCGAGGCCATCGAGCTCGCCGACGGTGCGGTGGTGCTCGCCAATGGCCGGAAGATCGCGGCCGACGCCGTCGTCCTGGCCCCGGGAAACTTCAAGCCGGCAACGCCGCCGGGGATCGACCCGGAAGCGCTCGGGCCCTTGTGGGTCGCCGATCCCTGGGCCGAGGATATCGCCGCGGGCCTGGGGCGCGGCGATGTGGTGATGCTGCTCGGCACCGGCCTCACCGCGGTCGACGCCGCGCTGACGCTCGAGGCGACCGGCTTCCCGGGCCGCATCGTCGCCCTGTCGCGGCGCGGCCTCGCGCCGCGCGCCCATGGGCCGCGCGAGCCGATGGTCGCCCCGGTCGATGTGCTGGAGCCGTCCTGCACCGCCATGTTGCGCCGGGTGCGCAAGCGCAGCGCCGAGATCGGCTGGCGCAGCGCGGTGCACGAGCTTCGCACCGTCACGCAGGATTTGTGGGTCTCGGCCCCCGAGGTCGAGAAGCGGCGCTTCCTGCGCCACATGCGGGCTTGGTGGGACGTCCACCGCCACAAGATCGCCCCGGCGGTCGGCGAGACGCTGGACGCGATGCAGGGCGCCGCCCGGCTTTCGGTCGCCGCGGGGCGGATCGTCTCGATCGAGCGCGAGGGCGACCGCGCGGTGGTCCGCTTCCGCGCGCGCGGCAAGCAGGCGGTGGAGACGATGCGGGTGGCGAGGATCGTCAACTGCACCGGCCCCGAGCTCGACATCGTCCGCGCGGGGGAGCCGCTGCTGGCCAGCCTGCTCGCCGACGGGCGCATCCGCCCCGATCCGCTGCGGGTCGGCATCGAGGTCGATCTCGATTGCCGCGCGGTGGATGCGGACGGGAGGCCGGCCGACAATCTCTACGTGATCGGCCCGCTCACCCGCGGCACCTTCTGGGAGAGCGTCGCCGTCCCCGACATCCGCGCCCAGGCGGTGCGGGTCGCCGAGCGGATCGCGTCGAGAAGCGTCTAACCCGTCAGATCACGATCCTGAACAAAGCGCCGCCCCCCGGACGGTCGGCGACGCTGATCGAGCCACGGTGGGCGAGGACGACCTGGCGGGCGAGGCTGAGGCCGACGCCGGTCCCTTCCTGCTTGGTGGTGAAGAAGGGGAGGAAGATGTCCTGCCTCAGCCCCTCGGGGACTCCGGGGCCGTTATCGGCGACCTCGATCTGAACCTTCTCCGAGCGCGTCCGCGCGAAGCTCAGCCAGACGTGCGGCTTTTCGGCATGGGCGCGCGCGGCCTGGGCCGCGTTGCGGATCAGGTTGATCAGCACCTGGCTCATCAGATCGGGATCGGCGTCGAGCGTCAGCGTCTCGTCGAGCGCCAGCGTGAACTCGATCCCCTGTGCCCGGTCGCTCGCCTTGAACAGCGATTCAAGCTCGCGCCCCCAGGCGGCGACGTCGATCGGCCGGACGCGGATTTCCGGCGCGCGGCTGATCTGGCGGTAGCTCTCGACGAAGTGCATGACGCCGTCGGCGCGGCGCGCCAGCGTCTCGACCGCGTTGCGCGCGTCCGAGACGTCGGAACTGTCGCCCTGATCGACCGCGCGCATCAGCCCGAGCGCGCTGTGGGCGAGGCTGGTGACCGGGGTCATCGAGTTCATGATCTCGTGGGTGAGGACCCGGATCAGGTCCGACTGGGCGGCGATCTCGATCGCGTTCAGCTCGCCCTGGATCGGCTGAACCGCGACGACTCGGACGAGGCCGCCGAGCCGGTGGACGATCGCCGCGCCGACCAGCATCGTTTGCGGCACGCCGTCGCTGAGCAAGGGCACGAGCCGCGGACGTCCCACTGCGCCGCCCTCCAGTGCCTTGGCGAAGGCGTCGCCATATTCGCGGAAATCCTCGACCCTGACGCCCTTGTGCCGGATCAGCAGCCGGCGCGCGGCCTTGTTGGCGAGCTCGACCTTGCCCTCGGCGTCCACGGTCAGCAGCGCGGTCGGCGCGTCGTCGAGCACCGCCTCGTAGAAGCGGTTGGCGTCGATCAGCTTGTGGCGCTCGTCGCGCAGCTTCTTGATCGCCTCGTCGAGCGTGCCCGAAAGCTCGCGAAAACCGCTGCCCTGGCCGCGGTGCGAGAAGCCCTGGCTGAAATCGCCGAACTTCACGGCGTCGATGAAGCGGGCAAGCTCCCGGTTGGTGCGCTGGACGTGGCGCCAGAGCAGAGTGGCGGCGCCGACGACGAACAGGCCCGCGACGACGCGCGCCGCGCCGAGATCGGGCCGGCCGAGCGCCGCCGCGAAGACGAACGCCGTCACGACGACCAGCGCGAGCCGCCACATCAGGCCGAGGACGAACCGGTGGCCGAAGACGCTCAAAGCTTAAATCCTCCCCTCGATTTCGAGGGGAGGGGGACCATGCGTAGCATGGTGGAGGGGCCTTCCGCCGCAAGTGGCCCCTCCACCGCACTTCGTGCGGTCCCCCTCCCCTGCAAATGCAGGGGAGGATTGGGAGTGCACGTACTCAAAGGCCGTGCTTCTCCATCCGCCGGTAGAGCGAAGCCCGGGTCAGGCCGAGCTCGGCGGCGGCGAGGCTGATATTGTAGCTGTGCTTCTTCAGCGCCTCCTCGACCAGCTGCTTCTCGGCGCGATCGAGGTTGAGATCGTCGCGCGGCGGCGCAACCGGGGCCGGCACCGGCGCCGCGCGTGAGGGGGAGAGGCCGCGCGACAGCGAGAAATCCTCGGTGGTGAAGGCATCGCCGTCCGACAGGATCACCGCGCGCTCGCAGGCATGGCGCAGCGCCCGGACGTTGCCGGGCCAGTCATAGGCCTCGAGCGCGCCGGCGACATGATCGGGCAGAGCGCGCGCGGGCTTGCCGTATTTCTTCGCATATTGGGCGATGAAATGGCCAGCCAGCTCGAGGATGTCTTCGCGGCGCTCGCGCAAGGGCGGCAGGTCGATCTCGACCGTGTTGAGCCGGAACAGCAGGTCCTGGCGGAAGCGGCTCTCGTTGGAGAGCTGCTCGGGCGGGCAGTTGGTGGCGGCGATCACGCGGATGTCGATCGGCAAGGGCTTGTTGGCGCCCACCGGGACGACCTGGCGCTGCTCGAGCGCGGTCAGCAGCTTCGGCTGGAGATGGAGCGGCAGATTGCCGATCTCGTCGAGGAACAAGGTGCCCTTGTCGGCCGCCTGCATCCGCCCGATCCGGTCCGCGCGGGCGTCGGTGAAGGCTCCCTTCATGTGGCCGAACAGCTCGCTTTCGAACAGATTCTCGGCGACCGCCCCGAGATCCACCGAGACGAGCAATTGATCCGCCCGGCGCGAACGCCGGTGAAGCTCGCGCGCGACCAGCTCCTTGCCGGTGCCGTTCTCGCCGAGGATGAGGACGTTGGCGTCGGTCGGCCCGGCGCGCTCGATCAGCGACCAGACCCGGGCCATGGCCGGCGAGGTGCCGAGCAGCGGCGCCTCGCCGCCCGACGCCGGCGCGGCGACGGCCTTGGCCCGGCCGCGCTCGGTCACCGCCTCCTCGCGCGAGGTGCGCAAGGCCGCGGCGGTGCGCACCGTCGCCAGCAGCCGCTCGTTCGACCAGGGCTTGGAGACGAAGTCGGTCGCGCCGCGCTTCATCGCGTCGACCGCGACGCCGATCCCGGCATGGGCGGTGATCATCACCACCACCGCGTGCGGATCGCGCGCGAGGATCTCGGACAGCCAGTGGAAGCCCTCGGCGGCGTTGGTCGCGCCGCGCCCGAAATTGGCGTCGAGCAGGATCACGTCGGGCAGCTCGCGCTCCATCGCCGCGAGCGCCTCGTTCGGATCCTGGAAGGCGGCGACCTCGGCGAAGAGATCGCGCAGCAGGAGGCGCGCGGACAAGAGGATGTCCGGATCGTCGTCGATGATGATGCAGCGCGCGAAACGCTTATTCTGGTTCACCGGGGAGCCCTCCCTGTGTTCGATAACGGACAATCAAATATCGTGCCAGTGTCCGCCCGCGAACG
>DASQJU010000079.1:0-9342 GCA_035630915.1 Allosphingosinicella sp. | reverse complement strand
TGGCCGAGGACAAGATCGCCGCCGCCGAGCGCGCGGCGATCGAGGAAGTCCGCGCCACAGCCGCCCGCGCCGCGACCGCCGCCGCCGAAGGCCTGATCCGCGACAAGCTCGACGCCAAGGCCGACAAGGCCATGGTCGACGCGACCATCTCGGAACTGGCGAAGCGCTGAAGACCTCCCCTCCCTTTTAAGGGAGGGGATATAGGGGTGGGTGCGCGCGTCCGCGCGCCCAACAAGACTTGCTGCCGCGACGAAAGCGAAACGGCGGCATCGAGCCGCCGCTCCGCTGACCCACCCCCAACCCCTCCCTTGAAAGGGAGGGGCTTATTTGGTCACCGGCACCCTCCGCGCCCAGGCCCATTCGATCGTCCGCTCCAGCCACTCCTCACTGACCGCGTCCAAGCGCACCATCGTCGATCCGCTCCGGCCCCACGCTCCCGCGGCGGGCGTGAACGCCTCCGGCTCCGCGTCCATCGCCAGCTCCTGCTGCTCGGGCAGCAGCATCACCGCGCCGGTGCCCTTGCCGCCGCCTTGAAGCGTGGCGAAGATCTTGCCGCCGACGCGGAAATCGGGGTGGTTCATGTGCGCCTTCTCCTCCGCGCCGGGGAACGAGAGGGCGATCCGCCGGAAATCGTCCGCGCTGGCCATCAGCTGCGGTCGAGCGGGCGGCCGAAGAACAGGACATAGCCGTCGGGGTCGGAGATCTCGAAGCCGCGCAGGCCGTCGTCCCGATCGCGGAGTGGCGCGCGGAAGGCGATGCCCTCCGCCTCGAACTCCGCGGCCAGCGCGTCGGGATCGTCGAGATAGACGAAGCCATCCCATGCCGTGAATTCATGGCGGCCCGCATTCGGCACCGGCAGCTCCTGCGTGCCGAGATCCTTGAGGAAGATCTGCGCGCCGCCACGGCTGACGATCGCGAAAAACGGTGCTTCGCGCGGCTCGGCGAAGCGCAGCGCGAAGCCGAGCCGGCGATAATGCGCTATCGCATCGGAAACGTCGCGCACGATGAAGAACGGGCTGATCGCGCCAACCGCAACCTCTTGTTCTACCGACGTCGCCATTGGCTCCTCCCGCAGAAACAGCGTCCCTGATATCCGATTCCCGCGGCGGCGGCCAAGGGTAGTGGCGGCGGGGCAGCCAAATGCCTAAATCCTTCCCATGTCCGCCGAGCGTCCCGACATTCCCAACGCGCCCAGCCGCTTCAACGAGGAGAAGGCGACCTATGCCCTGCGCGGCGAGGGGCTGCCGGATCTCGAGGCGGGGGTGGCGGCGATCAAGGCGGTGGTGAAGTCGCTGCCGGTCCGGCCTGGCGTCTATCGCATGCTCGATGCGCGGGGCGATGTGCTTTACGTCGGCAAGGCGCGGGCGCTGAAGAACCGGGTGACCCAATATACTCAGGTCGCGCGGCAGCCGAAGCGGCTGCTGCGGATGATCTCGCAGACGCGCTCGATGCAGATCGTGACGACTCACAGCGAAGCCGAGGCGCTGCTGCTCGAGGCGCAGCTGATCAAGCGCTACCGGCCGCCCTACAACGTGCTGCTGCGCGATGACAAAAGCTTCCCCTTCATCCTGCTGCGCGAGGACCACGACTTCCCGCGGGTCCAGCTCCACCGCGGCGCGCGGCGGATCAAGGGGCAATATTACGGGCCGTTCGCGAGCGCCGGTTCGGTGCGCAACACGCTCAACTCACTGCAGAAGCTGTTCCTGCTAAGAAGCTGTTCGGACAGCTTCTTCGCGAACCGGACGCGGCCCTGCCTGCTCTATCAAATTCGGCGCTGCTCGGCGCCCTGCGTCGGCCGGATCGACGAGGAGGGCTATGACGAGTTGGTCGCCGACGCCAAGGCGTTCCTCGGCGGCAAATCGACCAAGATCCAGCAGAAGCTCCAGGTGCTGATGGCCGAGGCGTCAGAGGGGATGAACTTCGAGCTGGCGGCGGTCTATCGCGACCGGCTGCGCGCGCTGACCTATGTCCAGGGCAGCCAGGCGATCCATGCCGAAAAGCTCGGCGACGCGGACCTGTTCGCGCTCGCCTGCAAGGGCGGGACGATGTGCATCCAGGCCTTCTTTATCCGCGGCGGGCAGAATTGGGGGCATCGCAGCTTCTTTCCCGCGCATACCGCCGACGTGCCCGAGGAGGAGGTGCTGCAAAGCTTCCTCGTCCAGTTCTACGAGGAGGTGCCGCCGCCCAAGTTGATTCTCACCGACCGCCCTGTCCCGGAGGCCGCTTTGCTCTGCGAAGCCTTTTCCGAGCGTGCCGAGCGCAAGGTCCAGCTCAAGACCCCGCAGCGCGGCGATCAGGCGCGGATGGTGCGCCAGGCCGCGCGCAACGCGGAGGAGGAGCTCGACCGCCGGCTCGCCGAAAGCTCGACCCAGGCGAGGAATCTGCGCGAACTGGCCGACGCGTTCGAGCTGGCCGAGCCGCCGGGTCGGATCGAGGTCTACGACAACAGCCATGTGATGGGCACCAACGCGGTCGGCGCGATGATCGTCGCGGGACCCGAAGGCTTCCGTAAGAACCAGTATCGCAAGTTCAATATCAAGCGGCCCGAGACCGTCCCCGGCGACGATTTCGCGATGATGCGCGAGGTCCTGTCGCGGCGCTTCGCCCGGCTGGAGAAGGAGGATCCGGACCGCTCGAAGGGCGACTGGCCGGACTTGCTGCTGATCGATGGCGGCAAGGGCCAGCTCTCGGCGGTGTGCGAGGCGATGGAGGATGCGGGCGTGCACGACGTGCCGGTGGTCGCGGTGTCGAAGGGGCCGGACCGCAATGCCGGGCGCGAGATCTTCCATCTGCCGGGCGGGCGCGAGCTGACCTTCCCGATGAACGCGCCGGTTCTCTTCTACCTCCAGCGCCTTCGCGACGAGGCGCATCGCTTCGCGATCGGCGCGCACCGGGCGAAGCGCGCCAAGAGCTTCACCGCCAGCCCGCTCGACGAGGTGCCGGGCATCGGGCCGGGAAGGAAGCGCGCGCTGCTGATGCACTTCGGCACCGCACGGGCGGTGCGGAACGCGGCGCTCCAGGATCTGGAGCAGGCGCCGGGGATATCAGCCACCGTGGCGCGCAAAGTGTACGATTACTTCCACCCTCAGGGGTGAGAATCCTTGGTGTTTGGCAAAGCTTGCCCGTCGGTTGAATTCTGGTGCCAATACCACGCGACCGTGAGCGTCGAGCCGTTGAGCGCCCCCCACAGGATCAAGTGGGTTGCGACGATCAGCCAGGGGTGTTTGCGAGGGCCTCTCTCAAACCCGAACCCCTTAGCCCCAAACTCCTGCTCCAGCCTTTGCAGATAGTCGCCCTTGTCCCAGGTCCGGATGAGATAGGACAAGGCGAGGAGGCCCAGCAGCGCCGACACGCCGAGCGGAAGCCAACGAGCCCATTTGAAGCTCTCGGGTGACATCGGATGCGTGAAGAGCCAGGCCAGAATGCCACCGGCCGTGCTGATCGCAAAGGTCAGGATGGTGCTCGTCTGCCTTAAGAGCTCGGTGACCTCGCCCTTGACGACTTGGAACTCCGCTATGTGGAAGTCGACCCGGTCGTCGTCCGTGACCCTGAGCGGCTGCTTGCCCGTCGGATCCTTGCCGGCTTGAGTCATGCCCGATTCCGGAGCTTCCATGCGCCCCGCCTACGCCTATCCAATTCTCCCGTCACCCCGGCGCAAGGCCGGGGTCTCGTGGAGACGTGCCGAAACCTCTGGTCCTGAGATCCCAGCCTTCGCCGGGATGAGGGATGGGCGGTCAACGTGTTACGACACCCTTCGCCTTCCTGATCGCGCGGTAGGTGTAGGCCTTGCCGGCGTTGCTGTGGGGGAAGGGGGCGGGGGCGCTGGGCTTCAGGCCGGCGCGGCGGAGGATGTGGTTGAGCCCGCGCGCATCGGCTTCCTGGTAGATCCACTGCGACTTCCAGGTGATCGAGAAGCTGATCGAGGGTTCCGGCCCGTTCTTGACCCAGTGCGGCCACATCAGCGGCACGTGGACGGCATCGCCCGGTGTCAGCTCGAATTTGTGCCCGCGCGCCTCGTAATCGTCCTGCCAGGGCACGTTGCGGTGGCCGCCGACATGATAGGCCTCGTGCTTCTCGTCGGGCACCACGTCGCTCTCGCCGGGGACGATCATCATCGTCTTCGAGCCGCGGATCTGGAGCAGCACATTGTGCTCGGGATCGAGATGGAATGGAGTCACCGCGCCTGGCGAGGAGACGAAGATGAAGCCGACCTTGGTCACCATCTCGCCCGAGACCGGTTCGATCACTTCGGCCAGCTCGGCGAGACATTCCTCGAGCAGCGCCTTGTAGGCCGGGTCCTGGTCCACGTGCTTCAGCACCATCCAGCTGCCGCATTCCTCGATCCGCCGGATCGTGTCCTCGACCGAGAGACCGGTATGGCCCACCTCTGCTGGATCGACGCCGTAGGGCAGGTCGCCCGCATTATATTCGACGCTGCTGCGCGGCAGGCGCTTGCCCAGCTCGACCAGCGATTCGAGCGTCAGCAGGGGATGGTCGAGCAATTGGTGCGACAATTTGCCCGGCAATTCGGGATAGCAGGCGCTGAGCAGCGCGCGGTCGGTTTCGCTGAAGATCGGCATGGCTCTTCCCTAGCGAAAAGTGGTGAGCATTGGGTTACCGTGAGCCATGCATCTGGAGACCCGCGCCATAATCTGCGCCGTCCGCGGCCATGGGGAGCATGGCGCGATCGTGCGCGCGCTGACGCGGGCCGAGGGGCTGCAGGCCGGCTATGTCCGCGGCGGCCGATCGCGGCGGCTGCGACCGGTCCTGATGGCGGGCAATGTCGTCCAGGCCGATTACCGCGCGCGGACCGAGGATCAGCTGCCCCATCTGTCGGTCGAACTGGTCCGCAGCCGCGCTTTCGTCCTTTCCGAGCCGCTCGCCGCGGCCGGGATCGAGTGGGCGACGGCACTCACGGCCACCGCCTTGCCCGAGGGTCAGCCCTATCCGGCCCTGTTCGAAGGGCTGGACGGCTTGCTGGGCGCGATCGAGGCGGCGCCGAGCGCGCGCGGCTGGTCTGGCGCGGTGGTCCGTTACGAGCTGCTGCTGCTGGCCGAGCTCGGCTTCGGGCTCGACGACGAGGAGATCGAGGCGCTCCCTGGCGCCGTCCGCGAAGCGATGAAGATCACCGGCGATCGCCTCGCGCGCGACCTGCTGACCGACCGGCGGGGCGCCGTGCTGGCCGCGCGCGAGCGACTCGTCGAGCGGCTCGCGCGCATGGCCGGTTGACCGCGCCCTCCCGCCGTCTCATCAAGCGCACGTGAAAGAGCTTTTTCCCCACAGCGCGACGACCGGCGACATCACCGTCCGGGTTTCGGTCAGCTTCCTTCCGGAGCAATCGGAGCCGGGCAAGGGCCGCTGGTTCTGGGCCTATCATGTCCGCGTCGAGAATGGCGGACGCCAGACGGTCAAGCTGGTCAGCCGCGAATGGATCATCTCCGACGGCCGCGGCGCCCGCCACGAGGTGCGCGGCGAGGGCGTCGTCGGCGAGCAACCCGTGCTCGAGCCCGGCGCCTCGTTCGACTATGTCTCCGGCTGCCCGCTGACCACGCCGACGGGGTCGATGGAAGGCCGCTATTTCATGATCGCCGCGGACGGAACGAGCTTCCCGGTCGATATCCCGCGCTTCCCGCTGATCGCGCCCGCGGTGACCAGCTAGGCGAAAATGGTGCCGACCGCGTTGTCCCGGATGCGGCCGTTGGCGGCGCGGACCATCGAGGGGATGAGGAAGACGTCGACGAGCATCCATATGCTCCCGCAAAGAATCGGGAGAAGACCAGCGTCCGATCCGGCAAACAGCATCGCATAGCCGATCGGCATCAGCGCCAGCTGGATCACCGCCGAGGTCGAAAAGCCGAGATAGAAGCGGTGGACCGAGAGGCTGCACAGGAAGAACCAGAGCAGATAGGCGGTCCCCGCCGATTTCTCGCGGACGAATATTGGCGTCCGCTGCGCGCCGCCAAACTCCTCGCGCGCTTGCGGCGGCTGGTCGCGGCGGGCGCGCTCCTCGGCGAGAAAGGCTGCGCGGCGGGCGGCGAGGGCTGGGTCCGCGGCGGGGGTCGCGACCTCTCCTCCCGTCTTGCGGCCGAAGGTCGCGCCGCTCATGGCGCGCCCGCGGCCCGGTACATGCGGCGGATCAGGAAGCCATCGGCCAGCATCCAAAGCCAGCTGATGGCAAGGCCGGCAAAGGCCGGGTAATATTCGGCGATGGCCGCGCCGACGCAGCCGGCGAACAAGATCGCCTGGAGCGCGCCGGTGAGGGGGCGGCGCAGGTAGAAGCGGTGGCCGCCGGCGAGGCCGGTGAAGAACCAGAGGAGATAGGCGATCTTGAGCGAGCGGTCGGCGGGCAGGGTGTCGAACTCGACCTGCGCCTTGAACGCCTGCAGCGCAGATTCGGTGGCGGCCGAAAAGGGGAGGTCGATGGACGCGCGGCCGCTACCGGTGCGCGCCCGTTCCTCGGCGACGAACGCGGCGCGCCGGGCCTCGATCTCGTCGTCGCTCGAAGGCGGGCGCTTGGCCATCGGCTGGAAGCTGCGCGGCTGGCCCGCGACGAGGCCGATCCGCGGCGCGGCCGGCGCGGCGCCGATCGCTCCCTTCCGACCAAAATTGCCTGCCGCCATGCGCCAACTCCCGAAAGCGGCGCCAAGCCTAGGCGGGGGAGGGCAAAAATCCGGTTAATTCGGGCCAACCCCGTCGCGCCTGCCGCGAAACCTCCACGGCCCTCCGCCGTTGGAGGATCGAACGATCAACAGGAGGGCGAAATGCCAGTCGCGAACATGAGCCTCGTCGAGCGGATCGCCCGCATCCTCGCCGGGCGCGCGCTCAGCATCAATGCCGAGGGCGAGGATGCCTCGGCGTCGCAGGAGGTCGACGCCAGCTGGCGCGATCATCGCGAGGACGCGCTGGCCGTCCTGCACACCCTGCGCGAACCCGATCCGGCGATGGCCGAGGCCGGCGATGTGGCGACTTGGCAGAGGATGGTGGAGGCCGCGCTCAGCGGCGCAGAGGCGGGCGCCTCATAGGCCGAGATAGGGCCAGATCAGCCACAGCGCGTAGGCGCTGGGCAGGACCAGCGCCATTGCGGCGGCGATGTCGAAGGCGCGGATCGGCCGCATCCGACCGCCGCGGCCGCGATTGCGAATGTCGAGCAGCGTAATCCACAGGACCGAGACCCCGCAGAGCGCGGTGAACCCCAGCAGCCCGGCATAGACGCCAAGCAGCGGCTCCTCCCAGCTTTCGCTGAAGCTGGACAGCAGCAAGGCCGCGAGGCCGGCGGCAAGCCCGACGACGGTCGCGCGCTGGATCGTCCAGAAGGCGAGCGCTCCCTGGGGCTGGGGGGCGGGGCGGCGCCTACGCGTCAATGGCTTCCTCGTCGAGCTCGGCCGCGCGGGTCTGGATGAAGTGGAAGCGGTGCTCGGGGCTTCGGCCCATCAGGCGGTCGACCAGGTCCTTGACCTCGAAGCGGCCCTCGGGGTCGTGGGGGAGGGTGATGCGGATCATCGAGCGGGTTGCCGGATCCATCGTCGTTTCCTTGAGCTGATTCGGGTTCATCTCGCCGAGGCCCTTGAAGCGGGAGACCTCGACCTTCTTGCCCTTGAACGTGCTCGCCTCCAGCGCGGCGCGGTGGGCGTCGTCGCGGGCGTAGGCGATCGTCCCCCCGGCGGCGAGGCGGTAGAGCGGCGGCTGGGCGAGGTAGAGGTGGCCGTCCTGCACCAAGTTCTTCATTTCGTTGAAGAAGAAGGTCATCAGCAAAGTCGCGATGTGGGCGCCGTCGACGTCGGCGTCGGTCATGATCACGACCCGCTCGTAGCGCAGATCGTCCGAGCTGCACTTGTCGCGCGTGCCGCAGCCCAAAGCCTGGATCAGATCGGCGATCTCCTGGTTGGCGCGGATCTTGTCGGCGGTGGCGGAGGCGACGTTCAGGATCTTGCCGCGGATGGGCAGGATCGCCTGGGTCTTGCGGTTGCGCGCCTGCTTGGCCGAGCCGCCCGCGCTGTCGCCCTCGACGATGAAGATCTCGGTCCCCGCCGGATCGTCATTGGCGCAGTCGGTGAGCTTGCCGGGCAGGCGCAGCTTGCGCCCCGAGGTGGCAGTCTTGCGCTTGATCTCGCGCTCGGCGCGGCGCTTCAGCCGCTCGTCCATCCGCTCGAGCACGAAGCCGAGCAAAGCGCGCCCGCGCTCCATATGGTCGGCGAGATAATGGTCGAAATGGTCGCGCATCGCGGCCTCGACGAGGCGGGCGGCGTCGGGCGAGGTCAGGCGGTCCTTGGTCTGGCTCTGGAACTGGGGATCGCGGATGAACACCGAAAGCATGATCTCGGCGCCGGCGAGCGCGTCCTCGGCCTGGATGTCCTTCGCCTTCTTCTGCCCGATCAGCTCGGCGAAGCCGCGCAGGCCCTTGGTCAGAGCGGCGCGAAGCCCGGCCTCGTGGGTGCCGCCGTCGGGGGTCGGGATGGTGTTGCAATAATAGCTTTGATTGCCCTCGCCCCAGAGCGGCCAGGCGACCGCCCATTCGACGCTGCCCTGGCCGTTCGCGAATTCCTGGCGGCCGGTGAAGGGCGTGCTGGTCGCCGTCTCCTTGTCGCCGATCTGCTCGCGCAAATGATCGGCGAGCCCGCCCGGAAACTGGAACACGGCCTCGTCGGGAATGCCCGCCTTGCGGTCCTCGTCGGAGAGCAGGGCCGGGTCGCACTTCCAGCGGATCTCGACCCCGGCAAAGAGATAGGCCTTGGACCGCGCGAGGCGATAGAGCCGCGCCGGCTTGAAGTGCGCGTCGGCGCCGAAAATCTCCGCGTCGGGGGTGAAGGCGATGGTCGTGCCGCGCCGGTTCTGGGTGGCGCCGGCGTCGGTCAGCGCCGAGGTCGGCAGCCCCTTGGAGAAGCTCTGGCGGAAGACCTGCTTGTTGCGCGCGACCTCGACGATCGTCTCGATCGAGAGCGCGTTGACCACCGAGACCCCGACGCCGTGCAGGCCGCCCGACGTGGCATAGGCCTTGTCGGAGAATTTCCCGCCCGAATGGAGCGTGGTCATGATCACCTCGAGCGCCGACTTGCCCGGATATTTGGGGTGCTCGTCGATCGGGATGCCGCGGCCATTGTCGGCGACGGTGAGCCGCCCCGCGGCGCCCTCGGCGGCCTCGAGCGTGACCTCGATCCGGTTGGCGTGGCCCGCCACCGCCTCGTCCATGCTGTTGTCGATGACCTCGGCGGCCAGATGGTGCAGCGCCCGCTCGTCGGTCCCGCCGATGTACATACCGGGGCGCTTGCGAACCGGCTCCAGCCCCTCGAGCACCTCGATAGCGCTGGCGTCGTAGGCGCGGGACGCCGGATCGTCGTCGCCGAA